>JBJOHY010000047.1:0-11483 GCA_046047475.1 Actinomycetota bacterium
CTCTTTTGCAGTAAAGCCAAAGAGAGCCAATACAATAATTAACGGAACAACGGTGTATAAAATCTCAATTGGAATGTTGTAGCGAATCTGCTGCGGTACTTCATTATCACTCTTGCGGCGAAACTTAATGGCAGCAAAGACCATCAGACCAATCACTAACAAACCAACGGCAATTGCCACAATCCAAAACCCTTGCCAGAGGTCAATGATTCCAGGCCCCTCTTTAGTAGCCGGTTCTGGAAAACCAACGCGGGTAAATTCGTTATCGGCAACCATGCCGCAAGAAGCAAGTATCGGAATTAGAAGCACCAAAAGAAACAGACGCCGCAGGGTTAATCGCTGGCCGGGCACAGGAACATTCCTCCTAGAGGGGTTGTGGTCGGGCTAAGGCTAGCGCAACCCCCTCATAAGACGGCGGAAATCTCCTCAGCAGCCTGTTCGCCATAGGTGGCCAAAATCCGGCTAATAAAGTCATTTTCCTCAAACCGGTACTCCTGCGGCCCCACATTCTCAATAACCAATGTGGCCAATGTCGCACCAATTTGGGCAGCGCGCTCATGAGTAAGTCCTTTAGCGACCCCAGCCAGGAAGCCAGCCCGAAATCCGTCTCCCACCCCAGTCGGATCGGCCAGAGTGCGCTCTTTGGGGCATCCCACTTCAATCACATCCCCAGCTGCTGACTCAACTCTGGCACCTTTAGCACCCAACGTAGTTATTCGATGCTGAACACGTTGCAAAATTTCTGCGGCACTCCAACCAGTCTTCTGTTCGGTTAGCGCTGCTTCATATTCATTGGTAAAAAGATACTTGGCCCCATCTATCAAGAGTCGAATTTGATCGCCATCCATTCGAGCCAACTGTTGACTTGGATCTGCCGCGAAGTCATAACCACGCTGTCGGCACTCATCGGTGCGGCGAATCATTGCTTCCGGATCATCTGGACCGATCAGCACCAGTGGTGGCTCAGCCAACTTATTTATAATTGGACTTAACTCAATATTGCGGGCTTCACTCATTGCGCCAGCATAAAAAGATGCAATCTGATTCTGAGCTTCGTCTGTTGTGCAGACAAATCTTGCGGTTTGAGCAACTTCACTGACATAAATGCTGTCGCAATTAACGCCATGGCGTTCCAGCCATGATCGATAATCTACAAAATCAACACCAACCGCTCCAACCAAAATCGGTTTTAAGCCTAAACAGCCAAGTCCAAAAGAAATATTTGCGCCGGCGCCACCTCGATGAACAACAAGATCGTCGACAAGAAATGATAGTGACACATGATTTAATTGATCAGCAACCAGTGAATCAGTAAATTTTCCCGGAAAGCGCATTAAATGGTCGGTCGCAATCGATCCCGAAACGATTATGCGCATAAGGTAAATGTATCGAACTGATTAGGTTTAGTGGAACGAATCACCGCAAGCGCAGGAACCACCAGCATTTGGATTATCAATCGTGAATCCCTGCTTCTCAATGGTGTCCACAAAGTCAACAACTGCGCCAGTCAAATAAGGCACACTCATTTTGTCTACTACAACTTTTACACTGCCAAAGACATTTGTAACGTCGCCATCCATCGACCGATCATCGAAATACAACTGATAGCGCAAGCCGCTGCAGCCACCTGGTTGCACTGCAACTCGAAGGCTCAGGTCGTCTCGACCCTCTTGGTCAAGCAATGATTTGACTTTGACGGCAGCAGCATCGGTTAGCTGCACTGAGGTGGCATTTGCTTCTACAGTCATCTTCACTCCCGTTGTAGAGGGCTAATTCTGCCACGAAGTCGGCGAAAATGTTCTAGCAACTCTAGTTGCCAGGTCACTGAGGGCTTGTGCCGGATTTGCGGGTATTTCACCGTCAACTGAACAGCTATATGTTCCTACCACCCCAATGGCTGACCACTCTCGCCGACCAACATCAATCTGACCTGCCAGCACCAATAGCGGCTTGCCGGCAGATAGACACAACTGTGCTAGTTGCGAGATAGCTTTACCCTGCATGCTCTGCCAATCAAATCTGCCTTCACCAGTAATAACTAAATCTGCGGCAGCAATGTGCTCGACAAGGTTCATAGCATTGCTGACAAATTCAAACCCAGCTACTTTTCTAGCACCCATAGCCAATGCCGCAAAGCCAATACCACCCGCTGCCCCAGCCCCCAGCATGAGTGCCGGATCTTTTCCATCCGGTCGCATCGGAATTAATGAACGAAAATTTTCAATTGCTGCCTCTAATTCCAGTTGCATTTCGGGCGTCGTTCCTTTTTGAGCACCAAAACCTTGCACCGCTCCTCTAGGGCCGAGCAACGGCACGTCTACATCAGCGGCAACGATTAGTTCAATCCCTTTTATTAACGCAATTGGTTTAGTTAGATCTAGATTGCGCAAAGACTTCAAACCATTACCACCAGAAGTTAATTCATCTGCTGGCTCAGCTCCGAGTGCTGACAACATGCCTGCGCCAGCATCAATCGAAGCTGTTCCGCCAAGTCCGATTACTATTTTCTTAGCTCCGTCGTTGATTGCAAATTTAATCGCTTGGCCAATGCCAAAACTGGAATAGCGATCTGGCTTTTTAATTACATTTCGAACTAAGTGCGAACCAACAATTTGAGCTGATTCAAGAAAATAAGTTCTAACTGGATCATCTGAAACTGCTGCATTAATCAAAATTTTTCGCCCAAGTAGATCAAGCACTTCAAACGTCACGATGCTAAATGCTGAATTAGTCAACAATGCATCGACAAATCCCGGCCCACCATCAGAAATAGCAAAGGCAGTGATTTCATCATGTGGCGCACTCAACTGCCAGCCGGTCGATATTGCAGTCGCTGCTGCGGATGCTGACATGGTGCCGGTGAAGGAATCCGGCACAATCAGGACGCGCATGACACCTTCCGCCTAGACTGTGGCTGTGAGTGAATCATCAGGTAAAGGTAGACCAACCCCAAAGCGTAAGGAATCTGAAGCCGCCCGCAAGGAACGGTTGAAGGCTTCAGTGGACCGCAAGGCCGCTCGAAAGTTAATGCGGGAGCAGCAACGCGAAGCAGCAGTGAAAATGCGTCAGGGCTTGAAGAATAATGACGAGCGCTATTTCCCACCTCGAGATCAAGGTCCAGTTCGCTCGTTTGTGCGAGACACTGTTGATAGCAGATGGAGTGCCGGCGAAATATTCTTGCCCTTTGCGATTTTGGTCTTAGCAGCATCGCTCATTCCAGTTTTGGCTGTTCAGCAATTGATCTACTTGGTTTGGTTGTTCATGATGGTATTTCTTGCCACAGATTTAATTGCGATGCTCTTCCGCGTCAGGCGTAGAGTCGCTGCGAAGTTTGGCAAAACGCCGGAAACTAGAAAAGTAGGTTGGTATGCAATCTCGCGTGCGCTTCAGATGCGACGCATGCGATTGCCAGCGCCGAAAGTTCGAATTGGTGGTCGACCGATAGAGAAGAAAGAGAGCAAATAATGCATTATCGAAAATTAGGTAACACTGGTTTTAAGGTCTCCGCGATTTCCTATGGCAACTGGTTAACCCATGGCAGTCAAGTTGAGGCTGATCAGGCAATAAAGACAGTACATGCCGCCTACGAAAATGGCATTACTACTTTTGATACGGCAGATGTTTATGCCGGCACTAAGGCTGAAGAGGTCCTAGCGGAAGCAATCAAAGGTTTCCGTCGCGAGGGCATCGAGTTATTTACCAAGGTTTATTGGCCGATAGGACCAGGAGTTAATGATCGTGGTCTATCACGCAAGCACATTATGGAAGCAATTGATGGATCGCTTCGCCGACTTAAAGTTGACTATGTCGACCTTTATCAAGCTCACCGGTTTGATTACGAAACACCGCTGGAAGAAACTATGCGAGCTTTTGAGGACATTGTTCGCTCGGGCCGCGCTCTCTATATCGGAGTTTCAGAATGGACCGCTGAACAAATTCAGGCTGCGGTTGATATTGCCAAACAGATGAATTTTGACAAGATTGTTTCAAATCAACCACAGTACTCGATGCTTTGGCGAGTAATTGAAGGTGAAGTTATTCCAACTTCAGAAAAGAATGGTATTTCTCAAATAGTTTGGTCGCCAATGGCGCAAGGTGTTCTAACCGGTAAGTATCTGCCAGGTCAAGCAGCGCCCGAAGGTTCTCGAGCAACTGATCCAAGCGGTGCCCGAATGATCGAGCGCTGGATGCGCGATGATGTTCTAACTGCAGTGCAAAATTTGAAGCCCATTGCAGCAGATCTTGGTTTATCGATGGGTCAACTAGCAATCGCTTGGGTATTGCAGAATCAGAATGTTGCATCGGCAATTGTTGGTGCTAGCAAACCAGAACAAATCATCGATAACATCAAAGCCGCTGATGTGGTTCTAGACAAAGCAGTTATGAAGAAAATTGATGAAGTTGTAGCAAGCGTGGTTGAGCGAGACGTTAAACAAACGGTTTCACCAAATCCACGCGCCTAACTACTGCTTTTTGCGGCCTCGATTCGCTCGGTTGTTAATACCTGCCGGGCGAATCCAAAGAGCAGCAAGCTAAAGAGTCCGCCAAGAATAAATGGTGATCGAAGCGCCCATTCGCGCGTTGAAATCAATTCAACTAGCGCGATTAATCCGCCACCGATTAGCGAACCAATCGGCATCATTCCCCAGCCAAAGAATCGGTAAGCGCTATTTACTCGTCCAAGTAATTGATCCGGGATAATTTGCTGCCGCAGCGAAACCGTAATTACATTCCAAAGCACTGCAAGCAAGGTAGTAAAGAAACTAAATATCCAAACTAAAATCCAATTCGATACTAACCCAGTTAATATCAAGAACACTCCACCGCCGAGCATAGTCAAACCCAAAGAAGGCCCAGGACCAATTCGCTTTGATATTTTGTGCGCTACTACCCCACCAATTATTCCACCAACTGCTGAGCCAGTTCCGAGAATTGCGAACTCAAACACCGAAGTGCCTAATATTTCCTGCGCAAACAAAATGTACGTTGCAGCAGACATTGCGGATAAGCCATTAATTAATCCGAGAATAATCGCCAGCGGTCGAAGTAATTCATGTTTCCAGAGCCAACTTAGCCCTTCTTTTAAATCTGCACGCCAATTAGTGTCGATTGGATCTCGCTTAGCAGTTGTTTGAGCTGAAAAAGTTCCAGAGATGCTTGCGATTAGCGCTGCTGCAATAAAGAAAGTTCCAGCATTGACAAAAAATGGCAAGAAAATGGCAATTCCAATGATCAAACTTCCCAAGGGAGGCCCAACAAAAGTATTCATTACTGATTCGGCAGACCAGAGTCTGCCATTGGCTTTTTCAAGTTGACTTTTTTCAACGATGGACGGGAGCACTGTCTGCGCTGAATTATCTCGGAGCACTTCGGCGCAACCCGCTACGAATGTTGCACCCAATAAAACCAAATACATGAAGTAATTGGTTTGAAAATCAGCTTTTGCTAATTCGTTTAGACCAGGAAGCGTGTCCTGCTGCAAAAATACCAGTGCGCCAATAAGTGCAATCAATATTCCGCGACTTAGATCCATACTAACGATAAGCTTTTTTCGATCGAGGCGATCTGTGATGACCCCAGCAGGTAAGGAAAATAGCAACCAGGGCAATCTTGAAACTAAGGCGATTAGGGCAATCAGAATTGGGGAACGAGTAACTGCCGAAGCGAGCCATGGAAACGCCACCATGGTAATTCCATCGCCGATATTAGATACCAGAGCTGAACTAAAGAGTCGGTAGTACTTGTTTCCTAGCGGCTCAGCTGCAATCTTCGCCAATTTTGGCTCCTATACAAAAAAACTGGTTTTGAGGTAGCAATCTAATCACCAGAGCGGATACAGTTCGCTACATAACTGAATACGCACTTGAGTGTCTAGGGGAAGCCGGTCGGAATCCGGCACTGTCCCGCAACCGTAGGTCGTCTACGAAATGTAGCCAAACGACAAGTCGGAGTGCCTAGCAAGTGTGAGACTTACCAACACCCGTCGTGGACAGCGGGCGGAGTCCAGCACCTGGTCTTTGCCCTCGCATATTTTGTGAGGGCTTTTTCTATTCCAGCCAGACCCCGTTACTGCTTGCGACCGTAACGAAACGGAGCATCAGTGTTTTCAAGAATCACTCGTGTTTTATTTGCTATTACTTTCATCGCCGCAATCGCGGCACCAGCCAGCGCAGCCTCGTATCGATATTGGGGTTTTTTCACCGGAACAGATAATGCATGGGCGATGTCAATGGTGGGCGCGGTGGAGAATATTCCAGCCGACGGTTCGGTCGACGGCTGGCGATTTGGAATTGGTACCGATACGGAAACCCCCGA
Organism: Actinomycetota bacterium; assembly: GCA_046047475.1. Lineage (GTDB taxonomy): Bacteria > Actinomycetota > Actinomycetes > S36-B12 > UBA5976 > AcAMD-5. The sequence continues at coordinate 6,316 of JBJOHY010000047.1, forward strand.
ACCAAGAACTGCGCCGAACTTTGAGGAGCTTTGTCCAGGTCTAGAGGCTTCGGAAGGAATTACCCGAGTTGCCGTGGTAATTGATTTCGGCGACGCTGAGCAAGCCCCTGCAGGTGAAATCCCTCCGGCTAGTCGAGTTGAGTGCGTATCGATGCCGAGCGGCGGATCCAGCGCTGATGCGTTGGCGATGGCTGCTGACGTTCGAGGTGATGGCGGATTTGTTTGCGGTGTTGATGGTTTTCCAGCAGCAGAATGCGGTGCAGAAGTTCCTGATGTGACAGCACAAACAACGCCAATTGAAGATACAGCTGAAGCAATTGTTGAAGCCGCGGAAGGAGTTGATCAAGGTGGCAATACTTTGGTTTACGCAGCGGTGGCATTGGTTGTAGTACTTGCTGTTGTGCTCGCTTTTAACCGAACTAAGAAATAAGTAACTACCTTGAATACGTTACTCAGGTCACCAAGCCAGCAAGAACCCAGATGGGTCCATCCGCTGGCTTGGTGGACCTGGGGTCTGATGGCGGCAACGACAGCAATTCTTAGTTCTAGTCCAATTCATCACTTAGCTATCTTGATCGGCGTATTTAGCGTAATCATGCTCAATCGATCTAATGGATCCTGGGCCTACTCAATCACGATCCTATTTCGGTTAGCACTATTCATCATCGGATTTCGAATATTTATCGAAATTATCTTTGGCGTGCACTTCGGTGGGCCAGTTTTATTGTCGTTACCTGAATTTGAGCTACCGGCTTGGCTTGGTGGAATAAATATCGGCGGCCTAGTGGGCGTCGACGGAATTTTTGCGGCGACGATTAATGGTCTGAAGTTAGCAACGATCGTCGTTGCAGCTTCAGCTCCAGCGGTATTGGTGCCACCTAACCTGTTACTCAAATCAATGCCAAATGCAATTTATGAAGCTGGACTGGTGACTGTAATTGCGATTGGATTTCTACCAACGTTGAGTTCAGATGCTAAACGGATAAGAACCGCAGCCGCATTGCGAGGAACTCCGGCTAAAAGTATTTTGGCAAACCTAAAACTCATTCTCCCTCTAATTGATTCTGCTCTCAATCGAGCGGTAACCCTTTCAAATGCGATGGAATCGCGAGGATTTGGCCAGACTAACGCACGACGAATGAATTCGACTTTAATCGGCGTTTCACTAATTGGCGGAACTTTGCTGCTGTTGATCTCAACTATTACTCTGCTTCGTCGCGAGTTGAATATCCAAGTTTCAGTTATGTTGGCAATCTCGCTAATTATGATTTTTGCTGCAGTTTATTTTGGCGGAAAAGCAAAAGTAAGAACCAAGTATCAAGATCAAGAAATAGGTTACCCAGAATTGCTCATAGTTTCTGCTGGCACAATGGTTTTGACATTTGGCATTATAGATAACTCCAATTACGCCTTAATATTGTCCTCGTTGTTAGTTTTGATTTTACCCAGTTATTTTATTCCGCCGCTTCCAACAGGATTCAGAAGATGATCAAATTTGAGAATGTGACATTTCGTTATCAACGAGATTCAGTCGCCGTAATTCACAATTTTTCTGGTGTTCTGAATTCCAGTGAATTCAATCTGGTGATTGGCAAGACTGGTTCTGGCAAATCAACATTCTTAAACTTGATCAATGGCGCGGCTCCTCATCTTTCTGGCGGCCTGATCTCAGGTGACATCGAAGTCTTCGGCATGAATACGAAAAAGTTTCAGCCACGGGATTTTGCTAACACCGTCGGAGTTGTAAGCCAAGATCCAAGAAATTCTTTTGTAACAAGCATGGTTGAAGATGAATTGGCATACTCAATGGAGTGTTTAGGTGTAGCAAGAAACGTGATGCGTCAACGTATCGACGAATCCGCCGACCTCTTGGGAATATCTGCAATTTTGCAGCAACCGCTTGAAAAACTATCTGCGGGACAACAGCAACGAGTCGCGATTGCTTCGGTATTGGTTAATCGACCGCAGGTATTAGTGCTTGACGAACCAACAAGTGCTTTGGATCCAGCTGCTGCAGAAGAGGTGTTGTCATCACTCCAGCGATTGGTGCACGATCTTGGTGTTTCAATTGTTGCTGCCGAGCATCGACTTGAAAGAGTGCTGCAATATGCCGACAAAGTTGCTTATGTTTCCGGATCTGACGGAGCTGTCCAGTTGGGTAACCCCTCCGAAATCATGTCAGTATCTGATATTGCGCCACCAATTGTGCAACTTGGCAAACGCTTAGGCTGGAAACCTTTGCCGCTATCTGTCCGGGCTGCAAGGGATTTTGTACAGCCGCTCCTTATTAAACTTGAGGGCAATATTTCACGCGGTGATTCAGTCTCCCAATTGCGCACCACTGAAATTGCCGACCTAACTGTTAAATATGGTGAATTAACTGCACTAAATCAAGTGTCGCTAGATATATATCAATCACAAACCCTGGCAGTACTGGGGAGAAATGGTGCGGGTAAATCTACGCTCTTGGCAGCAATTGCTGGACTAGTTAAGCCAACCTCGGGAAAGGTTTCCGTTCGTGACAACGATCCGATGGAACTTTCTGGCGCCGATTTTCTTCAGCAAATTGGTTTGGTGCCTCAGGAGCCATCAGATCTATTGATGCAACAAACCATTGAGGCTGAATGTGGATTAACTGATCGTGCCGGAAATCTAGTCGCTGGAACTTCGGCGCAATCAGTGGCTCAGTTTCTGCCAGAATTAGATTTTGGAAAACACCCGCTTGATCTATCTGAAGGACAACGCTTAATTTTGGTGATTGCATTAATAATGGCAACATCACCAAATCTACTTTTACTAGATGAGCCAACACGTGGACTTGATTATGAAGCAAAAACCCATCTGATTGAGGCAATTAGTCAGATAGAGCGATCTGGGACCTCAACCGTTATCGCAACCCATGATGTTGAGTTGGTGGCTGAGTTGAATCCAAGAGTTGCAATTTTGGCTGACGGAAGACTGGTAGCCCAAGGGGAAGCCAGAGAAATTTTGCTGGAATCTATCGCCTTTGCGCCACAAATTAGCCGAGCGTTTTCACCGCATAATTTATTAACTGTTGAAGAAGCATTAGATGCGCTTAAACTTGCAGGATAGATTTCTCCGCTCGCTTTCACCAGTTTTACTATTTCTAGTGTCATTGATTGGATTAGTTGCGTTTGGCTGGCCATTGTTAATTAGTTCGGCGGCAACAATTCCTGCCGATCTGGCACCAGGATTAACAGCAATTATTTTAATAGTTGCCCTTTTGGTATTGCTAACCGCAATTTCTTCAAAACAGCTCAATTCCAAAGTTATTGCACTGTTAGGTCTGTTAGCAGCACTAATCGCAGCGGCACGACTACTGGGAGCACATGCATTTGGCATTGAACCAATGTGGGCATTTATTGCGATTGCCGGCAGGGCACTTGGCCCAATAATTGGTTTTAGCGCGGGCAGTCTCGGTATGGCTAGTAGCGCGTTAATTACCGGTGGACTTGGGCCCTGGTTGCCGTTTCAAATGCTTGCCGCAGGATGGGTTGGCCTGCTCGCTGGTTTACTCCCTTTGCCCAAATCCAAAATTGAAACTCCGCTACTAGCAACTTTTGGTGCGGTTGCTGCGCTGTTCGTTGGGCTGTTATTAAACCTTTGGTTTTGGCCAACCGCCGTCATGGGTAATGCTGCGTTAGCTTTTGTCCCAGGTGACAGCATTTGGAACAACCTCACCAAATTGCTTGCATACTCATTGGCTACCAGTGCAAGCTTCGATATCCCCCGAGCAATTATGACCTTTGTTTTAATTTTATTAATTGGAGGTTCTATGCTTCGAACACTACGGCGGATCAATCGACCCGTGGAATTCGTCTTGCAGGAGAAGGCTAATTGAGCAAGTCAACCGAGTTAGCCGAACTAGTTCAAGAAATCTCACTGGCTGATTCAGCCAAGCGTCGCGATACCATTAAAAATTTTGCATCTAATCCAGGAGCATTAACAAACTTTGCCGCAGAGCTTGCGGCAACTGGATGTGAGGCGCGTGAAACTGTGCTGGTAATTGAAAATCCGTCCGAGTTTGTTACTGCTGCTGCCAAATCTAATTCGATTGAGGTGTTCAATCGAATTCCAACAGCAAGTGATTTAATAGCGATTGCTGCTGGCGATAAATTATCGAGTATCGAGTATGTATTTGCGCGATTATTGACTGGGAAAGATTTTGTTCAGCTGCTTGGCTTTAGCGCAACAGACGATGCCGCCTGGAATAATGAGGTTGCAGCACTTAGAGACTTATATCAACGCATTAATGCATCAAACTTAATGGATTTTATAGACGAGTTTTCAACTGATCCAATTGTCACCCTCGCATATCAAATCGCGACAGCCCTGGTTAGAAGAACTCCAGTAATTGTTGATGGGACTCGTGCGTTACTAGCAGCAGCGATCGTTTATGAATTCTCAATTGCCGCCAGATCCTGGATATTTGTATCCGATCAGCCTAATTCCAGTTCTGGCCAACTGCTGTTTAAGTATCGGAATTGGATAACAGTGAGCGGCAATCAGATCGCAACCGGCGATGGCATGGCGGCCATCGCATCGTTGAGTCTGGCCAGAACCGCAGCCTTGCTAGTTCGACCCTGAACCTGCAATCCGCTGCAGTTTTTCATAAGGTTATGCCATGACTAAATTAACTTTGCGCTTTGCCGCAACTGCCCCCGCCGCTGCCCCTGCCGACGTGCTCGTTGTTGGGGTGATGGAAGTAAACAAGAAGCTAATCGTTGTTCCCAAGTCGCTGACTACTGCGCAAGCAAAAAAGATTGTTACTGCACTTAACGCAGTTGGCGCAGTAGGTAAGCCTGGCGAGCAGACTCGAATTCCCGGAGCTGGCATCGCGAAGGCAAACTCAATTCTGGCAGTCGGTATCGGATCAGAGATATCTACTGAGCAACTTCGGCAGTTGGCAGGTGATGTAACTCGCGCTCTGGCTGGAAATAAGCGAGTGAGTTATGCATTGCGAGACCAAGATCATGCTGATGCTCGTGCCGTTGCTGAAGGTGCAATGTTGGCGGCGTATAGCTTCACTGATTTTCGATACTCATCACTTGCTGAGCAAAAACTTCCGGTTAGCGCCATCACCGTGCATTCGAAGCATGGCAGTAAGAATCTAGCTACCGAGATCACCAAACTTGTTGATGCGATTC
>JBJOHY010000048.1:0-3228 GCA_046047475.1 Actinomycetota bacterium
TTGGCGTGATTGGTACTGCCGCCACAATTAAGTCAGGTGCATATCCAGATGCGTTTGCGGCCGCACCAAATATTGAAGTGCTAACTCAGGCCTGCCCGAGGTTTGTGGAATTTGTTGAGCGTGGCGAAACCACCGGTTCGGAAGTAATTCAAATCGCACATGAATATTTGGACGATTTAGTGAACCGAGGGATAGACACTTTGGTTCTAGGTTGCACCCACTATCCACTACTAACTGCGGTTATTTCTTACGTGGTTGGACCAGAAATAACTCTAGTATCGAGCGCTGAAGAAACTGCACAAGATTTATTCCAGGCACTTTTAGAAAAAAATTTACTTCGTCCCGTGGGCTCCACTCCACCGCAGCACATTTTTGCCGCAACTAAGAATGCTGCCCAATTCCAGGAATTGGCCAAGCGCTTTTTAGGTCCCGTCGTGCAGGGCGCAACGCAAGTTTCCATCTAACGAAAGAGATTATGACTAGATCAGACGGCCGAAGTGCCAACGAGCTACGACCAGTTACCTTTAATATTAATTGGACCTCTGCACCAGAAGGCTCTTGTTTAATTGATGTGGGAAATACCCGGGTGCTTTGCACTGCATCAGTGTCACCTGGTGTGCCGAGGTTTAAAAAAGATTCGGGCGAAGGTTGGATAACTGCCGAATACTCGATGCTGCCAAGAGCCACTTCAACGAGAAGTGATCGCGAAAGCGTGAAGGGAAAACTTGGCGGCCGGACGCAAGAAATTTCTAGATTGATCGGCCGCAGCATCAGATCTATCGTTGACATGAAAGCACTGGGCGAAAACACCATTGTGATTGATTGCGATGTACTGCAAGCAGATGGCGGTACTAGAACTGCGGCAATCACTGGCGCTTACGTTGCGCTTGCCCTAGGACTTGATACCGCAACAAATCGAGGTTTGTTAGATACAACTGGAAAAGTGCTGATCGATTCAGTTGCAGCGGTAAGTGTTGGAATTATTGATAACGAGGTAAGGCTGGATTTGCATTATGACGATGATGTTGCTGCTGATGTCGATATGAATGTGGTGATGACAGGCAGTGGAAATTTAGTTGAAGTACAAGGAACAGCTGAAGGAAAAACTTTTCAACGATCAACATTAGATCAGATGCTGGATTATGCTGCCGCAGGTTGTGTTGATCTAACTAAACTTCAATTAGCTGCGCTAAACCGATGAAACAAATAGTTGTTGCTAGCACCAATAAACACAAGATAAAAGAAATTGCGGCAATCATGCAGCCGCACGGCTACGAGATCAAATCTTTACTTGATTACCCTGATATTCCTGACGTGCGAGAAACTGGTGCAACTTTTGAAGAAAATGCCATTCTCAAAGCAACCGCTATTGCAAAACACCTGAATCAACCGGTGCTCGCCGATGATTCCGGTATTGAAGTGGATGCGTTAAATGGTATGCCGGGCGTGCTTTCAGCTCGTTGGGCTGGGAGTCAGAAAAACGACTTAGCAAATTTGGAATTATTACTCTCACAATTGGCCGATGTGCCAACCGAACGCAGAACTGCTAGGTATGTATGTGTTGCTGCTTATTTCGAGCCAGGTGGGAAAGCGAAAACTGCTAGAGGTGAGTGGCAGGGACTTGTTGGCACCGAACCAATTGGTACAAACGGTTTTGGGTATGACCCCATTTTTTGGTTACCAGATAAAGCGAAGTCCGTTGCTGAACTGAGTGAAGCGGAGAAAGACAGCATGAGCCATAGACTCAAGGCGTTCACCCAGCTGGCTGCCATGCTTCCATAAGAATGACCATTTTGTGGGCGATTAAGGCTGACCGCCTACGATAAGCCCGATACCAACAGTCAATAAGGAGCCAATTCGTGGCGCAGATTCTCAGCAAAGTTCTACGTGCTGGCGAAGGTAAGAAACTCAAGCGAATTCAATCGGTGGCAGCAGCGGTTAATGCCATTGAAGACGAGTTCATAAAGCTCTCTGATGCCGAACTTCGCGGATTAACCGATCAGTATCGTGAACGACTTGCGGCTGGTGAGTCCCTTGATGACTTAATGGTTGAAGCATTTGCCACCGTAAGAGAAGCAGCTAAGCGCACATTGGGTCAACGTCACTACGACGTGCAGTTAATGGGTGGAGCGGCGCTTCACTTTGGAAATATTGCGGAGATGAAAACTGGTGAAGGAAAAACTCTCGTATCGACCCTTGCCGCCTATTTAAATGCACTACCTGGTGATGGTGTGCACGTAGTAACCACAAATGACTACTTGGCTGAGCGCGACTCGGAATGGATGGGACGTGTCCATCGCTTCTTGGGTTTAAACGTTGGCGTGATTCTTTCAAATATGAGCTCAGCACAGCGACGAGAAATGTACGCGGCAGATATTACTTATGGCACAAACAACGAATTTGGTTTTGATTATCTTCGAGACAATATGGCATGGCAGCCAGCAGAGTTAGTACAACGAGGTCACAACTTTGCCATTGTGGATGAGGTTGACTCAATCTTGATTGATGAAGCACGAACTCCGCTAATTATCTCTGGTCCGGCAGATGAAGCCAACGAGCTCTACACTCAATTTGCTCGAATCGCTAATCAATTAAAGCGCGATGAGCATTATGAAGTAGATGAAAAGAAACGTACGGTTGGTGTAACTGAAGTTGGTATTGAAAAAGTTGAGCAGTTGCTTGATATCGATAATCTTTACAAACCAGAAAACACTCCGCTAATTGGATTTTTAAACAATTCGCTAAAGGCAAAAGAGCTTTATCGCCGCGATCGCGACTACATTGTCCGAGACGGTGAAGTTTTGATCGTGGATGAGCACACTGGACGCGTGCTATCAGGTCGACGATATTCCGAAGGTATGCATCAATCGATTGAGGCTCGTGAAGGCGTGGTCATCAAGCAAGAAAATCAAACGCTAGCCACAATTACGTTGCAGAATTATTTCCGGCTATATAACAAGCTTTCTGGCATGACCGGTACCGCGATGACTGAAGAAGGCGAATTTGATCGCATCTATAAATTAGGCGTAATCCAGATTCCAACAAATAAGCCAATGCGTCGAACTGACCAAGCTGACTTAGTTTATCGCACTGAAGAAGCAAAATTCAATGCCGTGGTTTCTGATATTGCAGAGCGGAATAAAACTGGACAGCCAGTATTGATAGGTACAACTTCGGTCGAAAAGTCGGAATTGCTTTCTACCATGTTAAAGCGCAAAGGTGTGCAGC
>JBJOHY010000049.1:0-3870 GCA_046047475.1 Actinomycetota bacterium
CAACAAATAACTGGACATCTCTTGTCTTAATGTTTCATCAACTTCAGTTGCCAGACTAACTTGGTCACTCCAGCGGCGAATGGTTTGTTCCGCCGCAACTAAGGTGTCCCAAGTTAAATTAAGTTGCTGACGATAGTGATTTTCCAGAAATGCCAACCGAACCGCTGCTGGTGTGATATTGGCGGCAATTACGTCACGCAACAACACAACATTATTTGTGCTTTTCGACATTTTTCTACCTTCAAAAAGTAGATGCTCAGCATGCACCCAAGCAGTTACTACTTCTTTACCGGTAACGGCGTTCGATTGTGCTCGCTCATTTTCGTGGTGCGGGAAGCGCAGATCAATTCCGCCAGTGTGAATGTCAATTTGATCGCCAAACGCATTTAGTGACATCGCGGTGCATTCAATATGCCAACCCGGAAAACCTCTGCCCCATGGGGTGTCCCAGGTAAGTTGCGTGCGACGTTCATCGGCCGCTTTCCACAGCGCCCAATCGCCATGAAATCGCTTTGCGGCGTCAACTTCACCATCAAATCGGTGCCCTGGCTTTAGCTGATCGAGCGTATTTCCGCTGATCGCGCCATAGCTGGGGAATTTTTGGGCGCTAAAGAAAATTGAGCCATCTTCGCCTTGGTAAGCAAAATCAAGTTTGATCAACTTTGAAATTACTTCGAGCATTTGATCAATAGTTTCGCTGGCTCGCGGTGTCTGATCTGGCAACTGAACATTTAATGCGGTTAGGTCCGCTAAATATTGTGATTCATATTTTCGAGCGATATCTAATGCTGACAATTTCTCCGCCGCAGCTTGCTGCAACATTTTGTCTTGACTTGGATCAAGCGTCTCAATTCCAGCATCATCAACCATATGCCCGACATCGGTGATGTTCTGCACGACATAAGAGTCAATTCCGCTGCTGGCCAAAGCAGTTCGTATTAAGTCTGGTAGCAGAAAGCTGCGCAAGTTACCCATATGTACATCTCGATACACGGTTGGTCCACAGGCATAGATCTTGATTGAAGATTTGGCAGAAAACTTCGCTAAATCACGAGATTTAGTGTCGTAGATGCGGAACATGGGGTAAGCGTAGAAGGAAATGCCCCAGTGTCGCATTTGCATCAGCCGGTAGAGGCGATAATCTGCGCCTACGCCAACTAAGGGGTGTCCGAAATGACCTATGTAATTACCGAAGCGTGCATTGATACGCAAGACAAGTCCTGCATTGAAGAATGTCCAGTTGACTGTATTTATGAAGGCGATCGGATGCTTTATATCCATCCAGACGAATGTGTTGACTGTGGCGCCTGCGAACCTGTTTGCCCGGTTGAAGCAATTTTCTATGAAGATGATGTGCCAGCTGAACTAAGTCAATACACCGAATACAACCGAGATTTCTTTAACGAAATTGGCTCTCCTGGCGGTGCTAGCAAAGTTGGTCGAACTGGCAGTGACGTTCCAGCAGTTGCTGCCATGCCACCGAAAGCCAGCTAGTTCTTGTTAGCAGATCAACTTCCAGATTTCCCCTGGGATTTGCTGCAACCGGCAGCTAAATTAGCCGCCGCTCATCCAGATGGACTGATCGACTTATCCGTCGGCACCCCAGTAGATTCGGTCGCGAAAGAAATTCAATCTGCTGCCGCAGCAGCTTTAGATGCCCATAGTTATCCGCTAACTGCTGGCACTACTCAATTAGTTGCCGCACAAAAAACTTGGTTAGCAAATGTTGCACAAGCAGATGTCACAAACTTGGCAACCATTCCAACTATCGGATCCAAAGAAGCAGTCGCGCTACTTCCGTTGCTGCTTGGCTTAACTCAAGGTGCCAAGGTAGCAATTCCTAAGCTGGCATATCCAACTTATGCCGTTGGGGCACAAGCAGTTGGTGCGAACGTGGTGCTGGCTGATTTACCGAGCCAGCTTATGGACTCGGTAGATTTGGTTTGGCTGAATTCGCCATCAAATCCAACCGGAAGTGTGTTAAGTGAAACTGAATTAAAGAGTTGGATTGAATACGCCCGCGATACCAAGACAATTGTGGCAAGTGATGAGTGTTATCTAACCTTAGGTTGGGATGTCAAACCTGTTTCAATTCTCAGTCACCAGCTAACTGGCGGCAATTACGAATATTTAATCGCACTTCACTCACTATCAAAACGCTCTTCGCTAGCCGGATATCGAGCAGCTGCAATTTCTGGCGATCAAAAATTAGTATCTAGCATTTTGCAGGCAAGAAAACATCTTGGGTTAATCACGCCAACGCCAAGTCAAGCTGCGGCAACAGCGGCTTGGTTGGATGAAGCACATGCAAAAGTGCAGCGAACAGTTTATGAAAACCGTCGGAAAGTGATGCAACAAGCGTTTACTGCAGCTGGTTTTGAAATTGTGGCATCTGCGGCTGGGTTGTATTTATGGTTAACTCGTAATGAAGATTGCTGGCAGAGCGTAACTTGGTTAGCTGAGCGTGGCGTGTTAGTTGCGCCAGGTATTTTCTATGGCGATGCTGGCGCAGAATTTGTTCGCGCAGCGATGACGGAAACTGACGAAAAAATCAATCAGTTAGCACAACGGTTAATGTAGGGCTTGGTTTAGCCCGCCCCAAGTTCCAGTTTGCGAAATTGCTTCAATTGCACCGGTTTGACTATTTCTTCGATACAACAAATCTGCTTCGCCAGAAAGTGCAGCAGCTTTAATCACATTGCCATCCGGCAGTTTCACTTTACTGCCAGCAGTTAAATAAAGTCCTGCTTCAACAATGCAGTTATCACCCAGCGAGATCCCGATTCCAGCATTGGCACCAATTAAGCAATTTTCACCAATTCGAATTACTTCTTTGCCACCACCAGAGAGTGTGCCCATGATTGATGCGCCACCACCAATATCACTGCCAGCACCAACTGTTACGCCAGCACTGATTCGTCCTTCAACCATAGATTTACCCAAGGTGCCAGCATTAAAGTTCACAAATCCTTCATGCATTACGACAGTGCCTTCTGCTAAGTGCGCACCAAGTCTGACTCGATCTGCATCAGCGATTCGAACACCACTTGGAATTACGTAATCAAGCATTCGTGGAAATCGATCAACCCCGAGAATTAATTCGGCAGTGCCACGACTTCGTTGTTCTTGCACATAAGTTGCCGCGTGCTCAACCGGAATTGGTCCGGTTGCGGTCCATGCCACATTGGCCAATAAGCCAAAAATTCCATCCAGATTGATGCTGTGTGGTGTGACCAAGCGATGGGAGAGCAGGTGAAGTCTCAGATAAGCATCTAACGCATCAGTTGGCGCCTGACTTAAATCGGTGATCACTACTTCTACAACGCGCTTAGTCACGAAATCACTGGCATGATTCGGAACTGTCAGCGACTGCGGGATAGGTTTAGTGCCTAAAGTTGGGGTTGGAAAATAAGCATCCAGCACGGTATCGCCAGCAAACGTGGCAATACCTGCGGCGGCAGCGCTGAGTTTGGTCTCCATGCCCTTACCGTAAGGGATGGCGCAACAAGTGAAGGAACTATGACCGCAGTTTGTGTGTTTTGTGCCGCGAATCAACAAATTGATCCGGTGCATATTAAGCATGCCTTCGACCTGGGTGCGGCAATTGGCCAAAAGGGATGGCAGCTAGTTTCCGGTGGCGGGTCAGTGGCTTCAATGGGAGCGGTCACCAAAGGTGCTCGATCCGTTGGTGGCGAAACTATTGGTGTGGTGCCAGAAGCGCTGATGGAACGAGAAGTTGCTGATCTGGAATCAACTGAGTTGATTGTGGTGCCAGACATGCGAACTAGAAAAGCCAAGATGGAAGAGTTGGCTGATGCATTTATTGTGTTGCCAGGTGGCATTGGCACGCTAGAAGAATTTTTTGAAATC
>JBJOHY010000050.1:0-9575 GCA_046047475.1 Actinomycetota bacterium
TCTAAAATTCCATCTAACGGAGTTTCCACCATCTCAAGGCGATTGGTTACATATTCCAGTATTTTGTTTGCCATTACTGGGTCAAATTGGTGCATAGGGTGCATTTTAAATCTGCTCCAAGCTTCAGAGTCTAGTAGTCAACTATTTATTGTTTAACGATCTTCTTCTTGCGCTCTACTTAAGCGTTGTGAGACATAAACTGGAATAAGTGAAAGCAAAATAACCACAGTCGCTACTACATTAACCACACTAGCTTGATTTGGTCTTGCCATCTCTTTCAAAATCCATAATGGCAACGTGTCAACACCAGGGGGTGCGGTAAAAATTGTTACCACCACTTCGTCAAAGCTCAATGCAAATGCTAGTAATGCGCCGGCAACAAATGAAGTTCTAAATTGCGGAAACGTAACAAGCCTGAAGGTTTGCCATAGGCCAGCACCTAAGTCTGCGGACGCCTCTTGCAAACTGGGATTCATTCGCTTCAATCTGGCAAATACGTTGTTGAACACCATGACAATACAAAAAGTTGCATGCGCCACGATCATGCCAAAGTATCCGATGTTAAATCCGGCAGGCGTTAAGAAGTTGCTATAGGTATTGCTAAATGCAACACCAGTTACTACGCCTGGCAAAGCAATTGGTAGTACAACCAAGAGATTTACCGTACCTCTGCCAAAAAACTCAAATCCTTTAAGCGCAAAAGCCACTAGGGTGCCAAGAATTGATGCAATAATCATGGCACCAGTTGCAACCAAAACTGAATTGAGCAACGCAGCGCGAATGGGCTCGTAATCTCGGGCAAAATCCCACCATTTCAGCGAATAGTTTTCAATAGGCCAACTTGATATTTGAGATTGATTGAATGAGTTTAGGATCAAGACAAATAGCGGCACATACATGAACAACAAAATAATTGCGACAATAGCGATCAAAACAAATCTGGTTGCTCGAGATAGTCGCAGCATGATTACATCCGCTCCAGTGAGCCGGTACGGCGAGCAACCATCAGGTAGATGACCACAAATGCAATGGGTACCATCGAGAAGGCAGCCGCAACTGGTGGGTTCAAGTTAATGTTTGAGGCAATAATGCTGCCAATCATTTGCGTAGCGCCCCCAGTAAATCGAGCAGCTAGGTAGTCACCCAAACTCAATGAAAAAGTGAATACCGATCCAGCGATGATCGCTGGCACTATTAACGGCAGTACTACTCGATAAATGGTAGTAAATCCTTTTGCTCCCATGTCACTAGATGCATCAAATAGATTCGGTGGAATCTGTCTTATCGCGGTGTAGACCGGAAGCGCCATATATGGAAACCACAAATAAGTAAGCGTCAAAATCACAATTGGAATTGAAAATCCAGGGCCCTTTATGCCAAATGGTGACATCGCCCAATTAAAGAATCCTTGTTCTGTAAAGACTAATCGCATTGCGATGATCTTTACTAGATAGCCAGCCCAAAGTGGCAAGGTAATAGCAACTGCCAACATATTTCTAACCCACGGTCGTGCAATCTTGGCCATATAGATTCCAAGTGGAACCGCAAATACGATGCAAAGGGCCGTAACTGCTAACGCAATTCCTAACGTTCTCAGCGATGTGGATAAATATGCCGGAACTGTAAAAATACTGATGAAATTATCTAACGTAAAACCAGGTCTAACTAATGATGAGAACGGATCGACATACCAAAAGGCGGTAATCAGCAGCAAAAACAACGAAACAATGTAGACACCAACTATCCAGGTCATTGGCAACGCCAATAACCCGATTAGCCGCAGCCGAGCTCGCTTATAGAGATATGACGAAACCGGCCTGGTCGGTTGATTAGTTGTGGTCATCTGTTCTCACTGGTTGTAATAGGGAGGCCGATTTCTCGGCCTCCCTATTTTGTTAAGTGTTAGCCCTTAACGGTTAGCCAAGCGTTGGTCCACTCTTGGAAGCTAGTGCACTTCACATCAGTTCGACCATCTAGGCAGGTTTCAATTGGAGTTGTCCAAGGCCATACTTTCTTGAAAAACTCCTCATCTTCAGCAGCAAACTCATCGCAATGAGCTTGGGCTTCAGGGCTTGAGGCACAAAACGCAATGTTTGCTGGTGCCATACCGAAGTTCATTGCAATTGCACCATTTACATCAGCACGGCTGGTGTAATCCATCCAGGCATATGCACAGTTGATGTTTGGTGTTGATGAACTTACTAACCAAGAGTCATACCAACCTGTTGATCCTTCAACTGGCAGTGTGGTCTTTAGGTTTGGCTTGTCAGCAAATTTGCGCAAGATTTCCCATGAGGTACCAACTACGGTGTTACCGCCAACAAAAGAGGTAATTTGAGCAACTGGATCTGACCAGTATTCGCCAATTATCTGATTCTGTTGCTTTAACAACGCGATAGCAGCATCAAGTTGAGCCTGATCCAAAGAATATGGATTCTTGATTCCTAGCTCTGGCTGGTGATACATCAAGTAGACCGCTGCATCAGCAATATAAATTGGTGCGTCATATGCGGTTACTTTGCCAGCGTATGGGCTGTCTGATTCCCAGACCACATCCCAACTCTCTGGTGCTCCACCAGTGATCTCTTCGTTGTACTGCAAGAGGTTTGCACCACGACCAATTGGCACGCCATATGGCTTGCCGTTAACCGTGTCATAGACATTTCCCTTCATTCCAGCAGCAATTTCGCCACCGAAATTTGGAATTAGATCAATATTTAACGGCTGCACGTCGCCACCCACGATCAGACGTAATGCCGCGTCACCTGATGCTGAAACAATGTCATATTGACCGGTTCGCATCAGTGTAACCATTTCATCGCTAGTTCCAGCCACGCGTGGATTTACTTTGCAACCAGTTTGGGCAGTGAATTCATCTGTCCAAGCTGGCTCAACAAATCCAGACCAGTTAACGATATTTAGTTCGCCTTCAAACTCTCCCATTTCCTGGTGCATTGGAATATCTGGAACTTCAATGCTTACCCCAGAACTGCTATCACTACCGGATGAACATCCAGCCAGAATGATGGCAATAACTGATAGGAGGCTCAGTAATGCGAGCTTGCTCCTTTTCATTATCTTCCTTTCGCCTGACCCCAGTCAGATTAAGTCGGAATCTGGGCAGCATTGGCGTGGTGCCAAACTGCCAGAACCCGATCACCAGCAACAAATGAATCTCGATGTGCTGGCAATTCTTCATTTAGTTTGGTTGCGGTTATCCGCAATCCCGAATCAGTTTCAATCACGTATATCGTGTTTGCACCGATGTAAGCAGCTTCAATAATTACACCAGCGACGCCGGCTTCATCTGTAGCTAATTTTGTCTCTGCTTTCACTACCCGAATCCGCTCCGGTCTGATGTTCACCGTTTCTTTTCCGCCAGTAATTGCAACCGCAGTTTCACCAGCAAGAATGTTTGAGACGCCGAGGAATCCAGCAACGAATCTAGTTGCTGGATGTTCATAAACTTCGGCGGGAGTTCCAACCTGTTCAACTTTTCCTTCATTGAAAACCGCAATTCGGTCACTCATTCGCATTGCTTCTTCTTGATCGTGGGTAACGAAAATAAATGTGATTCCGGCCTCACGTTGAATTCGCTTTAACTCAACCTGCATTTCTTCCCGAAGCTGTTTATCCAGAGCACCAAGCGGCTCATCTAGCAACAAAACTTTTGGTCGAAGCACTAGCGCTCGTGCTAACGCAATTCGTTGGCGTTGCCCACCAGAAAGTTGATGGGGCAATCGCTCTGCAACATGCCCCAGCTTTACTGATTCAATCGCTGCTAACGCTTGGCGAGCACGTTCTTCTTTCGGGACTTTACGAGTTCGCAATCCATATTCCACATTCTCTTGAATGGTCATGTGTGGGAACAGCGCATAATCTTGAAACACGGTATTTACCGGGCGATCAAATGGCGCTAACTCGGTGACATCAGTTCCTTCAATCGCAATGCGTCCGGTTGTTACAGATTCAAATCCAGCAATTAATCGCAGCACGGTGGTTTTGCCGGAGCCAGATGGACCCAACATCGAAAAAAATTCACCAGCACGAACATTCAAATCTAAATTATCAACGGCTTTTACTTCATCAAAATATTTGGATACTCCGTTAAGCGAAACAAATCCGTCGTTCAACTAATTTTCCCCTTAAATTGTTACGCAAAATCAGACATTTTCCCCATAAATACTAAGGTTTCTAGGGGGAATTACGGCAGGTCTTAGCGGGATTTGTTGCGCAATTGAGACCCAATTAGTTATCGATTCTGGGGGGTGGGGGGTGGCTGGTTTCAGGGAACTGGGCTAAAGTCTGCCTAACCGTAAGGGGTGAAATCCGTGAGAGCCCTCGTAATTGGAGCGGGCGGAGTCGGAAAAGCAATAGCGAACATTGCTTCGCGTCGTCAATTTATAACTGAAATGGTCATCGCTGATCATGAATTAAGACGTGCCGAGGAGGCAGCCGCCCGGGTCTCAGATGACCGGTTTAAAGCTGCCAAAGTAGATGCAGGTGACGTAGAACAACTACGTGAACTCATCCGCAAATTGGATCCAGACATTGTGGTCAATGCCGTTGACCCTCGATTTGTCATGCCGATTTTTCGGGCATGCGAAGTTGAAGGTGCCAACTACATGGACATGGCAATGTCGCTTTCTCGCCCCCATCCGGAATATCCATACACTGAATGCGGCGTCAAACTAGGTGATGAACAGTTTGCCCGTGATTGGAATTGGATCGAACGTGAGTTATATGCGGTCGTCGGAATGGGAGTTGAACCAGGACTAAGTGATGTGTTTGCAAAATATGCATCAGATCATATGTTTAGTCGCATAGATGAAATCAAAGTACTTGATGGTTCTAATTTAACTGTTGAAGGATATGAGTTCGCGCCATCCTTCAGCATTTGGACCACTATTGAGGAGTGTTTGAATCCACCCGTAGTTTGGGAAGATGGCACCGGTTGGTACACAACTGAACCATTCAGCGAGCCCGAAATTTTCGATTTCCCCGAAGGTATCGGCCCCGTTGAATGTGTCAACGTGGAACACGAAGAGGTATTGCTAATACCTCGAAAAGTTGATGCAAAGAAAGTCACATTCAAATATGGACTTGGTGAAGAATTCATTGACATCCTAGAAACTATTCATAAGTTGGGGTTAGACCGAACTGATCGAGTAGATGTCAAAGGTGTTGCAGTTTCACCACGTGACCTACTTGCGGCATCACTGCCTGATCCAGCCACGTTAGGTGAGCGCATGAAAGGTAAAACTTGTGCAGGCACACTAATTCGTGGACTAGATAAGGAAGGTAAACCAAAAGCGGTTTACATGTATCACGTAGTTGATAACGAGTGGACGATGAAGGAATATGGCGATCAGGCTGTGGTTTGGCAAACTGCGCTAAACCCAGTGGTTGCTATGGAACTGATTCATGAAGGTGTTTGGAAGCCAGAGGGAGTTAACGGACCGGAATGGTTTGATCCAGTTCCATTCTTGAACAAGATCAACGAGTACGGAGTTCCTTGGGCAATGCGTGACGAATCAACTGAAGGAATTGAGCTCTAAGCTTTTTCAACAGTTGCTAGTAAATCGCTCCAAGCATCCACAAACTGCTTTACGCCAGCGGTTTCTAAGTTGGCGAGCACATCAGCCATGCTGACACCGTAGTTGCTTAACGCAGTTATGGTGTCAGCTGCGGCTTGATAATTCAGATCAAACTTAAAGTTAGCTGTTGTCTCAAATAAGGCATTCATGGTGGCTTGCGGCATTGTGTTCACGGTATCTGGCGCAACCAAACTTGAAACATAAAGCAGCGGATCGTAATTTGGGTTTTTAACGCCAGTTGATGCCCAAAGTGGACGCTGAATCCGAGCGCCGCTTGCCGCCAGCAACTTCCATCTCACATCTTGTTGTAGTTCTTCAAATAGTTGATATGCCAATACCGCATTGGCCACTGCTGCTTTGCCGCGTAATGCAAGCGCGCCAGCGCCGCCATCAGCTTCCAGCATTGGATCAATTGCGGTATCAACTCGTGAAACGAAAAATGATGCTACAGAATTAATGCTGCTTAAGTCATGACCATTTTCTTTTGCCTGCTCTAAACCAGCAAGCCAAGCCTGAATCACTTCGGCATATCGATCAACTGAAAAGATCAGCGTCACATTGACACTAATACCATTAGCTAACGCACCGGTTATTGCTGGAATTGATTCTTTAGTTGCTGGAATCTTAATCATTACGTTTGGTCGATTCACTTGCTTATGCAGCTCAATTGCTTGCTTTAGTGTGTTGTTGCCATCAAATGCCAATCTCGGATCTACTTCAATGCTGACGCAGCCATCATTGCCGGTTTCCATATAAGTTGCACTAAATACATCACAAGCTGCCTGCACATCTGCCACAGTTAATTCTCGAACAATAATTTCAGCTGATGCCCCATCTGCCTTTAGGCGATTTAGATCTGCACCATAGATTCCATCCGCACCAGCAGTAATTGCAGTTTTGAAAATTGCTGGATTAGTTGTGACACCAAGCACGCCTTGGTCGCGTAAATTTGCTAAGTCACCAGATTGAATTCGATTGCGCGATAGGTCATCTAACCAAACCGATACGCCATGTTCTCGAATCTCATGCAACTTAGTCATTAACAAGCTCCAAACAATCTGTCGCCAGCATCGCCAAGGCCAGGGACAATATAGCCATGCTCATTTAGTTTTTCGTCCAGCGCACTAGTTACCACAGTTACATTCTGATTTGCGAATTTCTTTCCAACTGCTTCAACTCCTTCTGGCGCTGAAATCAAAGTAATCGCAATTACTTTTTTCGCACCTCGAGCCAACATAATCTCAATTGCACTGATCAAACTGCCACCTGTTGCCAACATGGGATCAAGCACAAACACAATTCGATTATCTAGTCGATCCGGCATGCGATCGGCGTAAATTTGTGGCTGCAACGTTTCTTCATTTCGAACCACACCTAAGAATCCAACTTCAGCAGTTGGAAGTACCTGTTGCATTCCTGACAACATACCAAGACCGGCGCGCAAAATTGGAACTAACAGTGGTGATTGACCAGCCAACTTGGCACCAATTGTTGGTGCCACTGGAGTTTTTACTTCGGTTTTTTCGATTTCTAATTCTTTAGTTGCTTCAAATGCCAACAAGGTAACTAACTCGGTTGCCAACTGCTGAAATCTAGTCATTGGCGTGGCTTCATCTCGAAGTTCAGTTACTTTTGCTGCAATCAGCGGATGTTCGACTACCAGAGTTTTCATACGCGCAGGATAGATGCCACACTTGGCTTCATGCAGGTTCGACCAGCCGATGACCAAGCAATGCTTCATGCGCTTACCCTGGCCAAACAGGCCGCCGCCCAAGGAGAGATCCCGGTTGGGGCGGTGCTGCTTAGCGAAACCGGTGAGGTGCTGGCGGAATCGGGCAATTTGAATGAAGCGCAGCACGATCCAACTGCGCATGCCGAGGTTGCCGTAATCAGAGCTGCGGCAAAGAAATTAGGCGCAGCTCGATTAGATGGTTGCACCTTGGTAGTAACCCTGGAGCCATGTCCAATGTGTGCGGGCGCTGCCATGCAAGCGCGAATCGCTCGATTAGTTTTTGGTGCCGACAATAAAGATTATGGTGCAGTTGGTAGCAGGTTTGATGTGGTGCGAGATAGTCGATTACCACATCAGATAGAAGTGGTCGCAAATGTTCGAGCACAAGAAGCAAAAGAATTATTGGATAAGTTTTTTGATACTAAGAGATGATGGCGGTGGTGGAGGGATTTGAACCCTCGGAGAATTTTCATCCTCACGCGCTTTCGAGGCGCGCACCTTCGGCCGCTCGGACACACCACCGCGACGTAGGATAGCGACCATAGAAACTTCTCGAATTCCCGCACTCGATGCCTTTCGAGCAACCATGATGTTGCTTGGACTAGTTCTGCATAGCGCAGTGTTTACCGCGACTTATGCACCAGTTAGAACCGAGCTTGGTCAAGATTTGCTCTATCTGATTTACGACTTTATTCATGCCTTTCGCATGCCAGCATTCTTTTTTATTGCTGGATTTTTTGCCGCGATGTTGTTTCACAAATATGGTGCCGGTGGCTTGGTTTTGCATCGGCTCAAACGCGTGCTATTACCACTAGTTATTTTCTGGCCGCTAACCGTGCTGGCATTTCAACTAATCTTTGCAATTTCTACAACTGGCAACGTAGCGCCAGCTGAGCAAGATTTTATTGAGTTTTATCACTTATGGTTCTTAGCCTATTTACTTTATGTCACAGTTGCTGCCATCGTGATTGTGAAATTACTACCTATGGTGTTTTTACGCTCTGTTAAGTTGCTTGACTACAAATTTTTTCAACTCGTGATCTATATTGTTTTTACGTTATCTCTAGCGGCAATTCCATTCACGCTAGAGCTTGATGGCACGCTAAAAACTGCTTCTGCGGTTGCGCCGGATAACTCTATGATCGTGTTTTACCTAATAATCTTTTTACTTGGTTGGTTGGCATTTCAAAACAAAATCATGTTGACCAATTATAAAAAGTTCTGGTATTTGTTTTTAATTGTAGGATTGATTGGTTATTTCGTACATTTAGCGACCGCAGAAGATCTCGATTTTGATTATCGGGTAGTTTATTTTGGCGCATCACTTAGTTTAAGTTTTGCAATATTGGGCATCGTGTTAAATTTAATTTCTGGTCAATCAAAACTTGTTTCTTATATTTCCCAAAGCAGTTACTGGATTTATATTGTTCATCTACCAATAGTTTTTCTGATGTTGATCCTGCTTGATGAATATCAGCTAACTATTGGCGTGCGATTTTTATTCGTTTTAATCGGCACCACTGTTATTTCCGTAGCCAGCTATCAATTCTTAGTCCGCGGTAAACCAATTGGCCGGTTACTCGGCGAAAAGAAATAAGGGATCCCCCGCACACCCACGAGAGCGCAACGACCCTTGCTGTCTTTCGACCCTGGGGGATTGATCACGATCATGCCGCGCGGGGGATCAGGCGCAAGGGTAGCGAGCGGGTTAAGTACCCTTCGCGACGGAGGATTCGCCTAGTGGCCTATGGCGCTCGCTTGGAAAGCGAGTTGGGGGCAACCCCTCGCGGGTTCAAATCCCGCATCCTCCGCCACTTTAACTTCAGCCAGGTCGGCTAAAGCCGCTACCCTGCCCCAGTGAGCATTGCGTTATATCGAACTTATCGACCAGCCCAGCTAAGTGAAGTAATTGGCCAGGACCATGTGGTTACTGCGCTAACTAGAGCAATCGAGAACGACCGAATTCATCACGCTTACCTATTTACTGGTCCTCGCGGCTGCGGCAAAACTTCAACCGCTCGCATTCTTGCCAGATCGCTTAACTGTGCTCAAGGACCAACTACTAATCCATGCGGAGTTTGTAATTCATGTATTGCACTAGCACCTAATGGTGTGGGCAACTTAGACGTAGAAGAGTTGGATGCGGCAAGTAACAGCAGTGTTGATGATGTTCGAGCACTTCGCGACACCGCAGTTTTTGTACCAGCTGAATCACGTTTTCGTTTCATGATTATTGACGAAGCCCA
>JBJOHY010000051.1:0-4751 GCA_046047475.1 Actinomycetota bacterium
CATTGATTGTGGTCTATGGCGATGTTAATTCAACGGTGGCAGCGGCATTAGTAGCAGCAAAGTTAGAAATTCCAGTGGCACATGTTGAAGCTGGTCTGCGCAGTTTTGATTTATCAATGCCAGAAGAGATAAATCGCAAGTTAACAGATCAACTATCTGACCTATTACTGATTACTAGCCCAGAAGCAGAAGATAACCTCAACCGGGAAGGATTGGGCGAGCGCAAAATAGTTTTTGTTGGCAATTCGATGATTGATACCTTGCTTGCTCACTTAGCCGAATTTGATGAAAAGCGAATTCAAGAAACATTAAATATTAGTGAGCAATATGCAGTGGCAACTTTGCATCGACCTGGCAATGTGGACGACTTGGCAATTGCTAAGCCAATTGTGGCTGCGCTAGGTAAAGTTTCAACAACAACACAACTAATTCTGCCACTACACCCAAGAGGTAAGGCTTCACTTTTTGCTGCTGGATTAGGCGATCATCCGAATATTAAAGTTATTGATCCGCTGAACTATATTGATTTCATATCGCTGGTTAAGGGTGCAAAGTTTGTTATTACTGATTCTGGTGGAGTGCAAGAAGAAACCACTATTTTGAAAGTGCCATGTTTGACGCTTCGACCAAACACCGAGCGTCCGATCACTATTACGCATGGAACTAATCAATTAGTTACGGTAAATAACTTAGTAAGTAAAGCCTTACAATTACCGCCAGCAACAGATGTGGTGCCTCCACTTTGGGATGGTAAAGCCGGTGAGCGGATTGCTAGCGCAATAGTTGAATTTATTGGTAGCAGATGAATGAATTAACCGATCGCGTCCAGCGACTAGAAACCGAACTGGCTCAGCTAAAGAATTCTGGGGCATATTTAGTAGGCACGGCGCTGCTGGCTATTGCTAAAGATCCTAGGCGCTCATTAGTTGCAATTAAGAACTTAGTTCGACTCTGGCGGTTGCGCCACGAATCCGATAACCGGCAGTTCTCAACCGAACTTGGTGAGCCAATGTTGCAGCGGGTCCGCCTTGCTACACCGTTTAATTTTGGCCCGCGAGTTGCGGTAATTGGCAGTGATAAATTAATTGAGCAATTAACTTCAGACTGCTACGTCCTACCGTTAATGCCACACGATCGAGATATTGCTGATGTGTTATTGCCATTTAAACCGGAAGCACTAATAGTTGAGGGTGCTGCTGGAAAAACTAGTTCAGTTTGGCAGCATTTAGGTGATCCGCTCGCGCCGGATCGGTCAGCCCAGTTGGCGCGAATTGTTAACTCGGCCAACCGAAATCAAATTCCCGTTATTTTCTTGGCTAACGCACCTCGTAAAGATTGGGAACATGCCGTTAATGATCTGCAGCTAGACCAAATCATTGATGGCGAAGCGATTGACCTGACCCAGATCAAGCAGGTGATCGCTCGTGGCTGACCGAAAAATCTTGCTTTATGGCGATGTAAATATGAACATTATTGATGGCTCCGCCGTTTGGGCGGCATCGGCTGCTGAAGTATTGGCGCGCGCTGGTGTTCAGGTTTACTTTTTGCTAAAAGCAAGACCCACGACAGATCGATTGCTTGAGCCCTTAAGTGAGTTTAAAAACGTCACCATCATTAATCCATTTACTGATGCTGTGTCTAGATTTAGATCTCTATTTACTAAAGGTGATTCATTAAGTGTATCTAATGCTGTTTCGCTGATTGAAAAACTACATCAACAAGAGAGTTTTGATGCAATCTTGATTCGTGGTGGCAAACTTGCACCACAGTTAGCCAAGTCAGAAATAGTTTATGGAAAACTGTGGACATATCTAACCGATATCCCGCAGTCCGCAGCTGCCATGGATGCCAGTAGTCGAAAGTGGTTGGGTGACGTTGCCAAAGCGAGTCACCTCATGCTTTGTCAGACCGAGTATTTACGGGCACTGCTAGAAGCAACCATTCCGCAAACGGCCGGCAAATGTGTGATCTGGTCACCCATTGTGGCAACGCCACCGGCCGTGGCTTCGATCAACACTGCTGATTTGGGCACTGCGACCAATCCCATTTCGCTGGTTTACACCGGCAAATTTGCGCCGCTATGGAACACGCTGGAGATGACTCGCCTACCAGAGCAGTTGAGCAAACTTGGCATTACCGCAGAACTAAATTTGGTCGGCGACAAAATACATAGTCCAAAAGAATTGCCAACCTGGTCAACTGAGATGAATGACGCATTGACCAAGTCTCCTGGCGTGATTTGGCATGGTGGCATGTCGCGCACTGCAGCGATGCAGCAATCGGCAAAGTCACAAATAGGAATTTCTTGGCGAGCTGCTGAGCTGGATGCATCACTGGAGTTATCAACGAAAGTTTTGGAATTTGGCGCAATGGGAATTCCCGTTCTGCTTAATCGGAATTTGATGCATGAACACTTACTTGGAAGTGACTATCCACTGTTTGTTGATGCCAATTCCGATGTTGCTGGTGTCATCGCAACTGTGGTTAAGGAACCAGAGAAATTAATTCAAGCAGCTAACACAATTAAAGCCGCAACGAATTTCTTCACTATGGAAAATTCAGTAACCAGAGTCAATCAATTACTCGAACAGCATATCCCGCTGCCAACAGCTGGGATTACTGAATTTGTCGAAAAGCATGGGAGAGCGCTTCGAGTAGTAGTTGCAAGTCACGACTTAAAGTTCTTCACCAAGATCGCTTCCTATTGGCAAGGCATGCCTGGAATTGAATTGCGATTTGATCACTGGCCGGCAATAAATCGAAATGAAGGTCGAGTTAGTAAAGCAATGCTCAAATGGGCAGATGTAATCGTCTGTGAATGGTGCGGCGGTAATGCGCTTTGGTATGCCAAGCATAAAAAAGCAAAGCAACGCTTAATTGTGAGATTGCATCGATTTGAGTTATCTCGGCCATGGCCAGAGACTATTAATGGCAACGCAGTTGATCAATTAGTTTGTGTTTCAAAACCATATGCAGAGCTCACGTTGGCTAAAACCTCAGTGCCAAAGTCACGTGTGGTCATGGTGCCAAACTGGGTAGATGTAGCAGACCTAAATCGGCCAAAATTTGATGATGCGCAATTTACGCTTGGCTTAATTGGTGCAGCGCCAATGCGCAAGCGACCTGATCAAGCCATAAAGATATTAGAAGAGCTTAGAAAACAAGATCCTCGATTTAAATTGGTAATCAAATCTAAACTTCCTTGGCAGATGCCATGGGTATGGCGAGATGAAGCTGAGCGAGTGGCATTTAGAGAGTTGTTTGAATATGTAGAGCGCAGTGAACTACTTCGCGGCAGCATAATTTTTGATGACTATGGTGCTGATGTGGCGAACTGGTTACGCCGTATCGGTTGGGTGCTTTCAACTTCAGATGATGAGTCATTCCACCTAGCACCAGCCGAAGGTGCGGCAAGTGGTGCCGTGCCAGTGCTGCTGCCTTGGCCAGGATCAGATCAGATCTATCATCCACAATGGATTCACCAAGATGTGCATCAGGCGGCAAAGTTCATTATGCATGCAACTCAATCAGATACTTGGGCGCAGTTGGGTGCAGCTGCACAGGCGGAAATTGCAGGTCGCTACGGTTTAGATTTAGTTAATCAACAATGGGCAAATTTGATAACTGAAGATCTGCCAGGCGTTAGTTCGTAACTCGGCAGGGATCTCGCTCATCTGCGCCAGATGGTTTTGGTTGCTGCCAGGTTGCTGGCTTCTCTTCAATTTTTGGAAAACCTATAACAGTTACATTGTTTGCGCCAATAAACAACTTAATGTCGTTGCTTCGAGAATCTTGCAGTTGAATTTTGATGTTGTTTCCCAGCGCCTTAGCCAGCGTTCTAGCTTGGGGTAATTGATTTTCACTTGCTCGAATATAACTCTCTGCTACGGCTTCGGGTGCATTTCTAGTTGCGGCAATCTTGAAACCAGCATCAGCAAGTTTTGACGCAGCTTCACTTGCGGCACCTGGAATGCTGGTGCCATTTAGTACCGTTACCGATACGGTATTTACTGGCACATCTGGAATTTGATCTTCAGTTAACTCAATTGGTTCGTTATAGCCTTGATCACTCGCTAGGGCATTCCAGAGCTTGGTCGCTTCAATGGTTGAAAACACCACAGTATTTCGATCTTTGGGGTTAGTGGAAATAGGTGCTGTCATAAATCTAATCTTGCTTGGATCAATACCAGCGATGCTGCGCGCAAGCGATGTCATCTTCTCAACTGAGCCAAGGCCGGGATCGGTAGTTAAGGATTTTGCTACTTCACTTAACGTTCTAAACAACTTAATCGGATCGAGCAAGACCTGACTGCTTGTAATTTTTCGCACCATTGACTTTAAGAAATCTTGCTGTCGTTCAATTCGACTGATATCACCGCCATCGCCGAGACCATATCGAGTGCGGACATAGGCGAGTGAATCTTCACCGTTTAGCGTCTGCAATCCAGCTTTAATAAATAACTTGCTCTTATTGTCATTAACATCTTCCGGAATACAAACTTCAACGCCGCCAAGTGCGTTAACCACTGAAGTAAATCCACGGAAATCCAATACTGCGAAATGTTCAATTGTGATACCAGTGATTGATTCGACAGTTTTCACCGTGCAGCCCGGACCACCTTGGGTAAAGGCATAATTAAATCTGGTAGTTATTGGCGGAAATACTTTTCCTTCTGAATTTGTGCACTCTGGAATTCGAACAATTGTGTCGCGTGGAATACTCACTACCAAGACCCGTTTGCGATCCTCGT
>JBJOHY010000052.1:0-5026 GCA_046047475.1 Actinomycetota bacterium
GGAAGGAGCAGCCAGATGCATTGTCCATTTTGTCGCTCTGAAGACACCAAAGTTATTGACAGTAGAACCAATGAAGATGGCACCCAGGTTAGACGCCGTCGTCAGTGTATTGATTGTGCTCGCCGATTTACC
Source organism: Actinomycetota bacterium (assembly GCA_046047475.1). Lineage (GTDB taxonomy): Bacteria > Actinomycetota > Actinomycetes > S36-B12 > UBA5976 > AcAMD-5. The sequence continues at coordinate 133 of JBJOHY010000052.1, forward strand.
ACAACCGAAAACGCCATGTTGTTAGTCATCAAGCGCAATGCAGTGGTGGAGAGTTTTGATCGAAGCAAAATTGTCAACGGCGTTAGAAAAGCGTGCCAGGGCAGACCAGTAACCGAAGCGGATCTAGCAGTGTTAGCACAGCGAGTAGAAGAAGCGCTTCGACTTGAAGGTCTTGCTGAAATTGATGCGCATGATGTCGGACTTGCCGTGTTAACTCCGCTTCGGGAGTTAGACGAAGTTGCGTATCTGCGTTATGCAAGCGTGTATCGATCGTTTGATTCGCTCGAAGATTTCGAAGCGGAGATTGCATTGTTACGCGCCGGCTTAGTCGGAGACACCGCTGCCGCTTACGCAGCTGATTCATTCATCAGCGTGGGCGACAGGGATGGCTCCGCGTCTTCAAACTAAAACCAAACCAACGACGCGAACCAAAAGTGGATCGCCCCACACAGAAAGAGAATCTCATGACCGAGACTGCGAAAGAAAAGAAGTCCGCTGCTAAGAATGTTTTGAAGCTACAGCGGGTTTATACCAAGCCAGGCGTCCATCCATACGATGAAGTTACCTGGGAGCGACGCGATGTAGTTCAGACAAACTGGAAGACCGGCGAAGTTGTTTTTGAACAACACGGTGTTGAGTTTCCAGATTTCTGGTCCGTAAATGCATCAACCATTGTTACCACCAAATATTTCCGTGGTGCAGTAGGTCACGATAATCGCGAGTGGAGCTTGAAGCAGATCATTGATCGCGTAGTGCTTACCTATACCGCAGCTGGTAGAGCAAATGGGTATTTCTCAACTGAAGAAGATGCCAAGATTTTTGAAGAAGAACTAACTCACATGTTGCTTCATCAGATCTTTTCGTTCAATTCACCAGTTTGGTTCAATGTTGGCACCGCTGCGCCACAGCAAGTAAGTGCTTGCTTCATCTTGGCCGTCGATGACTCAATGGATTCAATCTTGAATTGGTACAAAGAAGAAGGAATCATTTTCAAAGGCGGATCTGGTGCTGGCGTAAATCTATCTCGAATCCGCGGTGCTAACGAGTTGCTATCTAGCGGTGGATCTGCATCTGGACCAGTTTCATTTATGCGCGGTGCTGATGCTTCAGCTGGCACGATTAAGTCAGGTGGCGCAACTCGTCGCGCCGCGAAGATGGTTGTCCTAGATGTCAATCACCCAGATATTGAAGAGTTCATTGAGACCAAAGCTCGTGAAGAAGACAAGATTCGTGCGCTTCGCGATGCTGGTTTTGATATGGATCTAGGTGGAAAAGACATCATTTCAGTGCAGTATCAGAATGCAAACAACTCAGTGCGAGTTTCCGATGAGTTCATGTCAGCAGTAGAGAATGGCACCGAGTTTGCGCTGCGCGCACGTAAAGATGGTCGGGTAATCAAGATGGTAGATGCTCGCCAGCTGTTCCGCTCAATGTCACAAGCTGCCTGGGCCTGCGCTGATCCTGGAATTCAGTATGACGACACCATCAATGATTGGCACACCTCACCAGAGTCTGGTCGAATCAATGCCTCAAATCCTTGCAGTGAGTACATGCACCTTGATAACTCATCATGCAACTTGGCTAGCCTAAACTTGATGAAGTTCCTAAAGGACGACAACACCTTTGATGCTGTTACTTTCAAGAAGGCAGTTGAATTCATCATCACGGCCATGGAAATCTCAATTTCATTTGCAGATTTTCCAACCGAAGCAATTGGTGATACCACTCGCAAATTCCGTCAGTTGGGTATTGGTTATGCCAACCTCGGTGCGCTACTAATGGCACTAGGTCTGCCTTACGACTCAGACCAAGGTCGCTCTCTTGCCGCCAGCATCACTTCACTAATGACTGGTACTTCATACAAGCGATCAGCAGAACTTGCTGGTGTAGTTGGCACTTATGAAGGTTACTCACGTAATGCTGAAGCACACAAGCGAGTAATTCGTAAGCATGCTGCAGCAAATGATCAGATTCGAAACCGAACTGAGATTGATCGACCAGTGCATCAGTTGGCAACAGATGTTTGGAGCGAGTGCATTGAGTTGGGCGAGAAGTTTGGTTATCGAAATGCCCAAGCTTCAGTACTTGCCCCAACTGGCACGATTGGTTTGATGATGGATTGCGATACCACTGGTATCGAGCCGGACTTCTCGTTAGTTAAATTCAAGAAGCTAGTTGGTGGCGGCTCAATGCAGATCGTTAATCTGACTGTACCTCGAGCTCTTGAGCGACTTGGTTACACCGATGAGACGGTAGAAGCAATTGTGGAATACATTGCGGAGAACGGTCACGTAATTGATGCACCTGGACTAAAGCCAGAACATTACGCAGTTTTTGATTGCGCCATGGGTGCCCGTTCAATTGATCCAATGGGTCACGTTCGAATGATGGCTGCAGCTCAACCATTCCTTTCAGGTGCAATTTCAAAAACCGTTAACATGCCAGAAAATGCAACCGTTGAAGAAGTTGAGCAGGTTTACTTTGAAGGTTGGAAGATGGGCCTTAAGGCGTTGGCTATCTATCGCGATAACTGCAAAGTTGGTCAGCCACTAAACAATGCTAAGAGTGACAAGAGTGACGAGAGCGAGCCGACTGCGGTGGCAGTAGGTCAGCCGACCCGTCGTCGCCTAAGTAAGTCACGTACCGGTAAGACCATTTCATTCACGGTTGCTGGCGCTGAGGGTTACTTAACGACCGGCGCTTATGACGATGGCACACTTGGTGAGATCTTCCTAAAGATGAGCAAGCAAGGTTCAACGCTAGCTGGCATCATGGATGCATTCTCAATCGCAATCTCAATTGGATTGCAGTATGGCGTACCACTAGAAACCTTCGTTCAGAAGTTTGTGAACATGCGCTTTGAGCCAACTGGCATGACCGATGACAAAGATGTTCGAATGGCGCAGTCAATTACTGACTTTGTCTTCCGTCGCTTAGCGCTGGATTACTTACCATATGAAAAGCGTGCTGCACTAGGTATCTTCACTGCTGAAGAGCGAGCAGCTGAGGTAGCAAACGGATATGAAGTAGCCCCAGTTGCGACAAATACTGCAATTGCCGCGGCAATTGAAGCTGAAGTTGCTGCAAAGCCAGCGCCAGCAGCTGCACCAGCTGAAGCGCACTCCAGCACCGAGGTGCTAGAAGCATTGCTAGGCACCAAAGCAGATGCGCCGCTTTGCATGACCTGCGGCATCAAGATGCGAGCTGCCGGTTCCTGCTACGTCTGCGAAGGTTGCGGAAACACCTCCGGCTGTAGCTAAAAACTCAATCACTAAGCCGCCTCCGAAGATTTCGGGGGCGGCTTAGTGCATTACTGAGAACCTTCCAAGACCAATGCGGCTTTGATGGCTAATGATCAGCAATCCACCTGGCTATTGCACTAGCGTTGCTCTCTTATGCTGAAAGCAAATATTCCAACGCCGTTTAGTCATCTACCACTAACCGATCCCGGTACACCGCCGCTGACTTCAGTGCCAAAACTGATGTGGTGGTTAGCCATGGGAATGAAACGTTTACTAACCACTGGCACTCTGTTTGGCATAGTTGGAATTGGCTCTATGGCTGCCATGCCTGGCTTTATCGGTCAAGCCGTACAAGCAGTAGCAGATAATGATCGTTATCGAGTGAATTTATGGGCTGGCTTAATTCTGCTTCTCGGCGCATTTACCGCCTGGACCACGATCATGCGACATCGACGAGCACTGGCAATGTGGATTACTTGTGCTTCTCGATTGCAGCAACTAATTGCACTGCAAGCAAAAACCCTCGGTGCTGATCTGCCGCGATATGTCTCAACTGGTGAAGTGGTTTCGGTTAATTCAAATGACGTTGAGCGAGTTGCGCGCGGCTTTGATCTAATTCCTAGATTCATCGGTGCGGTAATTAGCTTTGTTGTGGTTTCGATAATTTTGGTAACCGGGGCACCAACTCTTGGCTTAGTGGTAGTAATTGGTGTTCCGATTTTGGTAATTGGCATTGGATTTTTGATTAAGCCGTTGGAGAAGCGTGAGTCAATCCAGCGAAGTAAGTTGTCCCGAGCAAGTGATCTAGCGAGCGACACAGTTGCTGGTCTTCGGGTGCTGCGCGGCATTGGTGGCGAAGATGTATTTGTGGCGCGCTTTAAAGCTGCTTCGCAAGAAGTAAGACATGCCGCAGTTAGAACGGCGCGAATGCGCGCAGTGCTCCACGGCTTAGAAGTTCTGCTTCCTGGTGTATTGCTGGTAGCAGTGGTTTGGGGCGGCGGATTACTGGTAGCGCAAGGCGATTTAAATATTGGTGCGTTAGTTGCATTCGCTGGTTATTCGGTCTGGATGGTGTTACCAATTCAAACCATGGTGGAGTTCGCCCAACGTTGGGCATCAGCCTCGGTATCCGGCAAGCGAATTTTGAAACTACTTTCAGTTGTTCCGGTTAACGAGTGGGGAGAGGCTGAGCTGTTAGCGGTGGAAACAATCGTCGATCAGGATTCTGGTTTAACGGTTCGTGCCGGCTCCCTGCTCGTAGTGGTTACAGATAACAGCACAAACAGTGATGAGTTGGTCGATCGAATTGGTGGTTACGCAAATATTGATCAGGTGCTGGTAAATCATAAATTAATGAATTCCTACACCAAAGCAAGCGTTCGAGCGCAGATAGTGGTGCAAGAGAAAGACCCCACAATTCTTTCCGGCACGGTAGCGACCCATTTTGCAGTTAAATCTTCTGGCCGAATCACCATCGAGCAAGCGCTAACTGCAGCTTCAGCTGAAGATATTTTGGATTCATTAGTAGGCGATGGCGTGAGCGCGGAGATCATAGAACGCGGCCGCACACTCTCCGGCGGTCAACGGCAGCGATTAGCACTAGCCAGAAGTTTGCTGGTTGATGCCAACGTGCTGGTGCTAGATGAACCAAC
>JBJOHY010000053.1:0-3666 GCA_046047475.1 Actinomycetota bacterium
AGGCTCATCGCAATATGAATACACCTGATCCAGCTCGCGGTAGCGAGGTATTCGACCTAGACCGCAAACACGTTTTCCACTCATGGTCAGCTCAGGGGCAGATCTCGCCACTTCCAATAGCAGGTGGGCAAGGCTCATATTGTTGGGATTTTGATGGAAAGAAGTATCTAGATTTTTCAAGTCAGTTAGTTTTTACCAACATTGGTTTTCAACATCCAAGAGTGGTAAAAGCAATTGCGGATCAAGCTGAAATCCTGACCACAATTGCACCACAGCATGCCAATGAGGCTCGAGGTAAAGCGGCAAAAAAAATAACCAACCACACTGAGGCATCATTAAATAAAGTTTTCTTTACCAATGGTGGTGCTGATGCGGTAGAGAACGCTATTCGTATGGCACGAATTCACACCGGACGACACAAAGTGTTATCTACTTACCGTTCGTATCATGGCAATACTGGTGCTGCGATAGCAGCAACTGGAGATCCCAGACGGTGGCCAAATGAATTCAGTTTTGGTCATATTCATTTCTTTGGACCATATTTGTATCGATCACCATTTTGGTCAACAAGTGAAGAGCAGGAAACTGAGCGAGCGTTAGCACACTTAGAACAAGTAATTATTTTTGAGGGACCTAACACAATTGCCGCAATTATTTTGGAGTCAGTAGTTGGCACCAATGGAATCTTGGTTCCGCCGCCAGGTTATCTGGCAGGCGTTAGAGCGCTATGCGACAAATATGGCATCTTATGGATTGCTGACGAAGTGATGGCTGGCTTTGGTCGAACCGGCGCCTGGTTTGCCTATCAGCATTGGAGTGCGGTGCCTGACCTAATTGTGTTTGCTAAGGGAGTTAATTCAGGCTATGTCCCGCTTGGTGGTGTGATCATCTCCGATCAGGTTGCAGCAACATTCGATCAACGCGTCTTCCCAGGCGGACTTACCTATAGCGGACATCCGTTGGCGTGCGCTTCCGCCGTTGCCGCCATTGAGGTAATGGAAGATGAAAAAGTTATTGAGCATGCAAGAGACATTGGTGAAACGGTAATTGGACCTGCACTTACTGAGTTGGCGAATAAGCACAAACTGATAGGCGATATCCGAGGTATGGGAGTTTTCTGGGGAATGGATCTAGTGACCGATCGAGAATCTAGAGCACCGCTTGCGCCATATGGCAGCTTAAGCCCAGCAATGAATGAGTTAGTTGCAGCCTGTCGCAAACGAGGCCTATTGCCGTTCGTTCACTTCAATCGAATGCATATCGTTCCACCATGTAATGTGTCAGCAGCCGAGATTGCCGAAGGTATTGCAATAATTGATGAAGGTTTAACTGAGATATCTCATTATTACACTGGCGTTTAGCGCTGGCGACTAATTAATTTATCGACACCAAGATAAATTAATGCAATTGCTAAACCAATCAGGATTAACACCAAAACTGTAATCAACACCGGCAGATATCCCAGGGTGATTACATCCAAGAAGTCATATGGATAGCGGTTTATTACTTCACCTCGCACCAAGGTGTAGCCAAGCCAGATGATGGGAATTACCAATGATGCGAAAACAATTTTGATAGATGTCCACCGACGAGGCCCTACCAATAGCCAGATTACTACTGTCAAAATTGGGGTAATGGTGTGTAAGAAAACGTCAGAATAAACATTCCAACTTATTGGGGGATAGTAGGGTCGAATTAAAACGTGATAAACCGCACCAGTAACTGTAATCATCAGCACGCTATCTAGCCGCAGTACTCGAAACCGAAAACTATCTCTTGTTGGATTGCGAAACAACGCAAACATCACGGCTGCCACGATCAGGTTACTCCAGATGGTGAAGTAACTGAACGAATCAGCAAGTCGGCCGGCAGCACCGGCAAGTCCAGGAGCATGGCCACCTAATAGTGTTGGGAATTCTTCTTCAACTGGAACTAGATCAAACAAGTTGATCACAAATTGAATTGCGAAACCAGTAAAAGCGGCAAGCGCGTTGCTGCCATACACCAACCGAAGCTGGGAATTCGATAACTGCATGGCAGCACCGTATCTCAGTAACCATCATTACTTGCGGGTTTTACGGGAGTTTTCCAACTGGCGTAATAAATCCATTCACCGCAAAGCCCCAGTCGAACAGCTCAGTTGCCACTTTATCCCGACCGGAATAGGCCCCAAGAAATGAAATAAGAATGATCTGGCCATCTCGCCTAGCTGCCCCGACATAACAGTTTCGGGCTTTGGAAGTAAAGCCAGTTTTGCCGGCAATTAGTCCAGGATAACTAGTTAGCAGTTTGTTGGTGTTTGCAATTTCCACGTCAACTGCGCCTCGCCCTACCCTGGGAAACACGTATCTAGTGGTGCGAGAGTATTTGCGATAAACCTCATTATTTATCGCAGCTCGGCCAATTAGCGCAAGATCAAATGCGGTAGTCACTTGTCCGGCGGTATCTAGACCGTGGGGAGTTTTCGCCACGGTGTTCTTGGCACCAAGTGCTTGTGCGGTCTTGTTCATCTCTGACACAGTTTTACTCACGCCACCATATGCATTGGCGAGCGCCATGGCAGCATCGTTTGCGGAAGGTAACAACAGTCCGTACCAAAGTTGTTCGATGGTGTATTTGCGTCCCTGGACAATACCAACCTCAGAGCCATACATCTGCGCGTCACTTCGTCTTACCTTATAACTGCGAGCTGGATCGAGCTTATCGAGCAGTGTTATTGCCGTTAGTGCTTTAATTGTGCTGGCTGGCGGCAATTGTTTGTGTGGATTCTTCGCAGCTAATACTTCGCCGGAACTTAGGTTGACGATTAAATATGATTTAACTTTCGCTTTTGGTAGCGGGGGGATAATTTCAGTGTAATTGACAATAATGCCAGTGCCATTGAGTTGATCAGTTGAAGCGTCAGCTGCATTAGTAGGGCTAACCAGGCCAATGCCTAGGCAAAAAGTGATAACTGAAACTAGTGAGATTTGGATTTTTTTCATTTGCGGAAGGATACTGCGGCACCTCAGGAAAGCCGCTAATCCCGCAGCTATCAGCGGGTTCTAAGGATTCTAACAATCTCGATTGGTAGCAATAGGCCGTGCGTGAGAATATTGGACTTATGAAATTTCGGTTGCGCTCACTCTTGACCGTAGCAGCACTGCTAGCAGGTCTAGTAGTTGTGCCACCAGCAGCGGCAGTGCAAGGCGGGCAAGTTGCCAGCCCAGATGGGGTAGTGGTTGCGCTGGTACACGGCCGAAATGCGACACGTGCGTTTTGTTCTGGTGCGCTGCTTCAACCTAGATTAGTTGTAACTGCGGCTCATTGTGTAATTCAAAATGGCACAACAATTTCGTATCCAAATGGTTTGTTCATCGCAACGCCTGGAGCCGACTTAAATCGAGATAACATTCAAACTCGAGCTCGAGTTACTGAAGTAAATTGGGTGCGCGGCTATCAGAACCGCACTGACACAATTGAAGCAAATGACTTTGCCGTGTTGGCGCTAGACAAGCCATTAGCAACGCCAGTCTTATCTCGAGTTGCAACGGCAGCTGAGATTCGCAACTTGCAATCAACTCGGGGAAATGTAACTCACTTAGGCTATGGAAAATTAGCATTGGATCGAGATAATGATGGAATTCCTCGAAAGATCGAACTTCGAGTTCGACCAAGTTCGTTAAG
>JBJOHY010000054.1:0-5223 GCA_046047475.1 Actinomycetota bacterium
TTTCAGCTGCCATTCTTAATCTCGCAATCTTTGATTAAGTTGCTGGCTTAAAATCTCACCGCGGCTAACCAGACTGAACTCAGTTTCCACCCAACGTCTTCCCTGCTGTCCGTATTTTTCACGTAGCTGTTTACCTCCTAGCAGCATTTTTAGTTTTGTTTCCAAACTCTTGTGATCTGCCAATTCGCCGGTAATGCCAGGCAACACTGCTTCGACCGCCCCGCCGCTGTTGCCGGCGATAACTGCAAGCCCAGTTGCCGCAGCTTCTAAGTAAACAATGCCAAACCCTTCTACATCTAAGCCAAAAAACCGGCTACGACATGGCATCGCAAAGACATCTGCCATTTGATAAACCTGTGGTAATTCATCATATGGAATAGAGCCAAGAAAGAGTATGTGATCTGAAACTTTGCATTTCTTCGCAAGCTCTATTAGCCGATCTTTATCCGGCCCACCGCCTGCGACCACAAATTTTAATTCTGGAAATTCAGTGACTAATTTTGGCATTAATTCGATGATGGAATCAAAGCCTTTTCGAGGCATTAGTCGCGATAGTCCAAGCATGACCAAGTTGTTTGCTAAATGAAACTTCTCCTTTAGTGCCACTTTTCGAACTGGATCCACTGGCTGATAACGATTAACATCAACTGCTGGAGTCAATTGAATTGTTTTTGTTTCTGAGGGTAATAACGGCAAAATCATTTCTTTGGTGTACTGAGTTAGGTAAGTAACAACATCAACTTTGGCGGCACTTAATTTCAGTAGCGTTCGAAGAAGCGGAATTTTCGCCCAGCCTGCTTCGTGACCATGCGTAATTGCAACTATGTTCTTTATGCCAAACCTTTTTAAGCTGCCAGACATCAAACCCAGTGGTGCGAGGGCACCAAAGAGAACCTGATCGCAGTCATATCGCTTTGCCAACCGCTTAGCTTCTCGAATGCGTTTTGGTGTGGGTAGCAACAGATTTCCACGAATGCGAATCACGTCATACGGCAGCGTAGCGTCATATTCAGCAGCACCAGACCAGTTTGATGTGAAAACGACCAGCGACCTTGGATATTGCTGCGAGAGCAATTGCTCAATAAAAGTCTGAATTCCCCCTTTGCGAGGAGGAAAATCATTCGTGATCACTAAAGTTCTTGGCACAGGGTCAATTTACTCGGTCAGTTAACCGTGAGGATTAAATTTCTAGATTTATGATGCTGCCGTGAGGAAACCAATTATTGCCGCCCTAGCACTGCTGCTGATGCTGCCGTCTCCTGGTTTTGCCAGCAGTAGTGCAGGTGAGGAATATGGTGACCGAATTGTGTTTGATTTATCCTTGCAGCGCGTTTGGTTGGTAAATGAATCTGCAGGTTGGGTAAAAACTTATTTAGTTTCCGGATCCAGATACAACTATCACCATCGACCGGGAACCTATAAAGTTTTTTCGAAATCGCGAAAAACTACCTCTTATTTAGGAAATGCGACCATGAACTACATGGTCAGATTTGATCGAGGAAAAAACGCCAACATCGGTTTTCACGATATTCCAAAATACAAAGACGGCAGCTTCGCACAAACTGAAGCTCAGTTAGGCACGCCACTATCTGATGGTTGCGTCCGACAGCGAATTAGCAATGCTAAAGCCTTGTACGACTTCGCCAAAGTTGGCACCACAGTTATTGTGGTTCCATAGTTGTTTGATCCTCTGGCATAACTAATCTAAGTGGCGGCACCAGTCCTGAATTGCTCAGAACTTGAATTGAATCTAGGTCTGACTTGGTCAATTCATTCGGTGCACCAATTAGTGCCGCAACTACACAATCGCCACACTCAATAAATCTAACCTGGCACGTGTCGCAATCAATGCGCAGCACAACCGGCTCACTGATCTTTGGGTTAATCTCCATATCGGCAGACTAAGCCAAGCCACTGACAATTAGATCTCCGAAAGCAGTCCGACTAACTTTTCTGGTCGGTGCTCCCCCAGCACTCGCCGTGCGGTGCCACTGCGCGATCGAAGTGCCAGTGAATCAGTAGTGGCCCCGCCGGCTCGATATCTAACGCCAGTTAACAGCTCCCCATCAGTAATACCGGTGGCGGCAAAAAATGCGTTATCGCTCTTAACTAAATCGGAAATAGTAAGCACTGCTGACTGATCTAACCCTTGGTCAGCAATGGCAATTAATTCTTCTGGAAGTTGCGGGGCAAGTCGACCTTGAATTGCGCCACCTAGCGTCTTTAGCGCACATGCTGAAATCACACCTTCGGGAGTGCCACCAATTCCCATCAGCAGATCAACTCCAGTATCGGGCCGAGCTGCCATCACAGATGCTGCCACATCGCCATCTTGAATCAATCTGATTCTTGAGCCAGCAGTTCTAATCTCGTCGATCAATGTTTGGTTCCGAGGTCGATTTAGCACCATGACGGTCATATCTGATAGTCGCTTGGATTTGGCTTTTGCGACCTGAGATAAGTTGTGAGCAACTGGTGCATCAATATCAATAACATCTTTACCTTCTGGCCCAACCACAATCTTGTCCATATAAAACACCGACTTTGGTGAGAACATGCTGCCGCGGTCCGCAATTGCAATAACTGAGATAGCATTTAATTGACCATTTGCGGTCAGTGAAGTGCCATCAATTGGATCTACGGCAACATCAACTTTTGGCCCAGAGCCATTACCAACAACTTCACCGGTATACAGCCATGGCGCATTATCTTTTTCGCCCTCACCAATTACAACACAACCGTCGATGTCAATTGAACTAAGAATAAATCGCATTGCTTTTACCGCAGCATCATCTGCGCTATTTTTCTCACCGCGACCAACCCAGGGGGCGGCAGCTAGCGCGGCTGCTTCAGTGACGCGTACTAGCTCCAACGCTAAATTGCGCTCTGGCTTTATTGAATTCAATTGCTACCGCGTTCTACCCAGTTTTGTGATCGCTGTACGGCGCGTTGCCATCTGACATATTCCCATTCATCCCGTGCTGCTGGCGTGAACTCTCGGTCAATTTCAATACTGCTTCGCAACTCGTCTTTACTCGCCCAAACACCCGAACCTAACCCAGCCAAATATGCGGCACCAATTCCAGTTGTCTCAAGGCTCTTGCCTCGAACCACTGGCACTTTCAAAATATCGGCTTGCATCTGCATCAAAAGATTGTTTACTGCTGCGCCGCCATCAACACGAAGTTGCGCGAGTGGCTGTTTCGTGTCTTTAACCATAGCCTCGACCACATCGCGCACCTGAAATGCAATTGCTTCCAATGTTGCCCGCGCAATATGGGCTGCTGTTGTGCCACGAGTGATGCCATGAATTGATCCGCGAGCATAAGGATCCCAATAAGGTGCGCCAAGGCCAGATAATGCCGGGACGAATACCACGCCATCAGTTGTTTCGACGCTGTTTGCTAGGGATTCAATTTCAGCGGCCGACTTAATAATCCCCAGTCCATCACGTAACCATTGCACTGCTGCGCCAGTAACAAAAACGGCACCTTCTAGCGCATAGGTAATCTCTCCAGAAGGCTCTTGCCACGCAATGGTGGTTAGCAGGCCGCGTTCAGAAATCTTCAATTCCGAACCAGTGTTGTACAAAATGAATGAACCAGTGCCATAAGTGCATTTACTATCGCCAATATCAAACGCCACCTGGCCAAACAGCGCAGCTTGCTGGTCGCCAGCGATACCGGCGATTGGCAAACTCAATCCTAGAAATTCAGTTGGATCCGTGGTTGCAATAACTCCATAAGACGGAACAACTTCGGGTAGCACTGACTTTGGCACTGAAAATATCTCAAGTAGTTCATCATCCCAATTACCGGTTTTTAGATTGAGCAGTTGCGTGCGAGAAGCATTAGATGCATCGGTTACATGAGCTCGACCTTTGGTCATCCGGGCAATTAGAAATGTGTCGACAGTGCCAACCGCATATTTTCCAGCGACCACTCCTTGCCAAACTTCTTTTTCATTTCGAGATAGCCATAAGAACTTAGAGGATGAAAAGTATGGGTCAAGTCCTAAGCCAGTCTTTTCTCGAACCAACTTCTCAATTCCGCTGTTTCGCAGTTCAACCACCAAATCTGAAGTGCGTCGATCCTGCCAAACGATTCCCCGCCTTGGACCGCTAAATGTCTCGCGATCCCAAATCATCACCGTTTCCCGTTGATTAGTAATGCCAATCGCGCTGATCTCGCTAGCGCCAATTGCAGCAATTACTGCGCCAACCGCTGCCAGCGTTGCCTGCCAGATCTCATCCGGATCGTGTTCTACCCAGCCGGGTTGCGGAAAGTGTTGGGTAAATTCGCTGTAGCCTTTAGCAACTACCTCGCCCTTTTCGCTAATCGCCAAGGCGGTAACACCAGTAGTGCCAGCATCTATTGCCAGTAATGCCATATTCAATCCACCTTACTAAGCCTGTTACCTCTTTGTTACCAAAAAAGTTACGTTGGTGTTATCAATCTCTAACGCCATCGAGACGATGTAGTGCCAACTCTGGTCGTTGTTTCCCTAGGCTTGGCCCATGTCCTCTCGAGACCAAACCATAGCGGCACTTGATGAAGAAATCGATGTCATCATTATTGGTGGTGGCATAAATGGTGCCGTATCTGCCGCGGCATTAGCTGCCCATGGCGTACGAGTTGTTTTGCTAGAGGCTAATGACTTTGCCAGCATGACCAGTCAAGAATCATCAAACATGATCTGGGGCGGAATTAAATATCTGCAAGATTATGAATTTTCATTAGTTTGGGCTCTATGTCGATCACGTAATCAATTACTTAAAAAGTATCCAAACCGGGTAAAACAAATTCCATTTTTTGCCGTAATTGGCCCAACCTCCCCATTTAGTCGATGGCTGGGATTTCTAGGCTCAATTCTCTACTGGTTTTTTGGTAGGTTCAAAACTAGTGCGCCACGTATTTTTTCAAATGCGAAAATTGCAAAATTAAATCCAATACTAAATCTTGCCTCGGCAAAAGGTGCCATTCAATACAACGATGCCATTTTGCTGGACAATGATGCGCGATTTGTTTGGGAGTTCATTAAGTCGGCGAGCGTTAATGGCGCTCGAGTACTTAATTATGTCGAAGTAAAAAGTGCCACAGCGACAGCATCGGGCTGGGACATTGCGGCAAAAGATAAGGTTTCTGGTGCAACCTACCAACTCAAGTCATCAGCCATAGTTAATGCCACCGGACCATACGCACAGATAATCACCGAGAGTTATCA
>JBJOHY010000055.1:0-3278 GCA_046047475.1 Actinomycetota bacterium
AGATATCGCAGGAGCTTAAGAGTCGTGGCCTTGCGAGCGAATTTAAGGCGGGATATCGGGTTAGTAGTCGAGAAGTAGTTAGTGTGGTTAAAGAGGTTTTGTGTGGGGTGATGCAAGAACAAATTTTGAGTGCTTTTTCAAGCATAGGTAAGAAAGCGGCTGGCGTTTGCGGCGATGAAGGTCTGTTTCAATGTTCGAAGAAGTATCTCGAGATTGATGGAGATCGAATCGACCTGCAATTTGTAGGGGAGATTGACGCATTAGATATTAGCCAAGTCTCGAAGTTACTAGTTGAGGATGTTATCCCGGTGGTTAGTTCGCTTGGTTGTGATGCAGATGGAAATCTTTACAATATTAACGCTGATGCGGGTGCAGCTGCCTTGGCTGCAGCGCTATCAGCTGAGATTTTGTGTTTATTGACTGATGTGGATGGCGTTTTTGCCAATTATCCCGATAAAGAGTCAATCTTGCACAGTATTTCTGAAGAAGATCTAAATAGCTTGATCGCAAAGGTTGATACCGGCATGATCCCAAAGTTAGAGGCAGCCAAGGCGGCTCTAGATTCTGGTGTATCAAAGGTACTTATTGCAAATGGCAATAGCGGCGATGCACTCAAGCAAAGTTTGATTGAAAACAAAATTGTCGGAACTATGGTGCAGCAATGAACTCCCAGCCTAATTGGAATAATCTGATTGCTCCTACTTATGCTTCGCCAAAACTGAAGTTAGTTGCCGGTAGCGGTTCTTATGTTTATAACGAAACGGGTAAGAGTTACCTGGACTTCTTGTCCGGCATTGCAGTCACTGCGCTTGGGCACGCCCACCCCGCTGTAGCCGAAGCAGTTGCACTCCAAGCCACAAAATTAGGGCATGTCAGCAATTTATTCGCAAATCCGATTGCTGAGTTGTTGGCGGAGAGATTATTAGTGCTGGCAGGCATGCCAGGTGGCAGAGTGTTTTTCTGTAATTCGGGGGCAGAGGCCAATGAAGCGGCTATCAAATACATACGAGCCTACAAACCAAAATCAAACATGGTCGCTATCGAAGGTGGTTTCCACGGAAGAACAATTGGTGCGTTGAGCGTGACCGGGCAACCGGAAAAGCGGGCAACGTTTGAGCCATTGATGAAAAAGGTTGAATTCATTCGCCTCAATGATCTGGGTCATGCGACGAAAAAAATAACCACGCGCACCGGTGGAGTTTGGCTGGAAATGATTCAGGGCGAAGCCGGTGTAATACCGCTTGATCCTAGTTTCATATCAACAATAGTAAATCGTTCAAGAAGCAAAACGGCTGCTTTAGTAATTGATGAAGTACAAACCGGCATCGGCCGAACGGGGTCATGGTTTGCTTTTCAGGGAATGGATTTGAAGCCGGATCTAGTCCCAATAGCAAAAGGACTGGGCGGCGGATTGCCGATCGGAGCGCTGTTGATTTCTGAACCGATGGCTGAAATGGTGAAGCCTGGAGGGCACGGCACTACCTTTGGTGGCAATCCAATTGCGGCTGCTGCTTCGCTAGCTGTGCTTGAAACCATTTCAAAAGAGAAGTTGATTGACAACGTAATTGCTCGCGGCAAAGAGTTGGTGGAAAAAGTTACTGCCTTGCCTCATGTGGCAGATGTTCGCGGTAAGGGCCTGCTGTTGGGAATCGTTTTTGATTCAGATATCGCAAAACAGGTCGAGTCTGCTGCACTGATTAATGGATTAATTATAAATGCAGTTCGCCCAAATGTGATTCGCCTTGCTCCGCCGCTAAATGTTTCTGCAGCGGAAGTAGATTTAGCTGTTGAGTTACTAAATGCTTCGCTTTTGGAAGTATTGAATCATGAGTGAAAATTTTCTTCCTAATACCAGGGGCGCCCGTTTGCATGCGATCACCAATATATTGGCATCAAAGCGCATAAGATCACAGCGAGCTCTTGCGGCAGAACTGTTAGAACTTGGTATCGAAGTGGCACAACCAACACTCAGCCGTGATTTGGAAGACCTGTCAGTCTCAAAAGATAGCAGTGGTTTTTACATCATCGATTTGACGGAAGATGCGCCTGGTATGGCGCTGAACCGGGTAGTAAGGGATTTGCTTATTTCTATCGATAAAACAGATCAATTTTGTGTGCTGCGAACTCCACCGGGTGGGGCGCAGTTATTAGCAAGTGCCATCGATCACGCAAATTTCCCTGATGTGCTTGGAACTATTGCTGGCGATGACACAGTGCTAATGATTACCCGTAATCCTGCCGCAGCCACGATAATTAGCTCAGATCTTCTGGAACGAACAGCGAAATGAAATAAGGATAGGAAAGATAATGGCAAAGAACCGAGTAGTTTTGGCTTACTCCGGCGGACTAGATACTTCAGTCGCGATTGGCTGGTTGGCAAAAGATCTTGACGCTGAGGTTATTGCAGTTGCGGCAGACGTTGGCCAGGGCGGCGAAGATATGGAAGTAATTAGGCAACGGGCTTTATCGTGCGGGGCAGTTGAATCAGTTGTTTTGGATCTCAAAGATGAGTTTGCTAACGAATATTGCCTACCAGCTCTAAAGGCGAATGCACTTTACATGGATCGATATCCAGTCGTCTCCAGCCTTTCACGACCCTTAATTAGTAAATATCTTGTAAAAGCAGCGCAGGATTTCAGTGCTTCGATCGTGTCTCATGGCTGTACTGGCAAAGGAAATGATCAGGTTAGATTTGAAGTAAGCATCAGTGCGTTGGATTCTGGATTGAAAATTGTTGCGCCTGTTCGCGATAGCGGAATGACACGGGATAAAGCAATATCCTTCGCCAGCGATAACAATCTTCCAATTGATGTAAATAAGAAATCACCTTATTCGATAGATCAAAATGTCTGGGGCCGTGCGATCGAAACTGGATTCCTTGAAGATATATGGAATGCGCCGATTGAGGACATTTATTCCTACACGCAAATGCCGGACGCGGCAAAGCAGCCAGATGAGGTGCTAATTGAATTCAAAGATGGCGTGCCTATCAAAATTGACGGCAAGTCCGTCACGATGCTGGATGCCATTACCATTCTAAATTCTCGTGCTGGTGCACATGGCATTGGTCGAATTGACATGGTAGAAGATCGTTTAGTGGGTATTAAGTCTCGTGAGGTTTATGAAGCACCGGGGGCTATTGCGTTAATCACTGCCCATCAAGAACTTGCAAACGTAACCATGGAGCGCGAGTTGGCTAGATTTAAGCGTGGGGTAGACCAGCGATGGACCGAATTGGTGTATGACGGTTTGTGGTTCAGTCCGCTTCGCAACGCACT
>JBJOHY010000056.1:0-3942 GCA_046047475.1 Actinomycetota bacterium
CAACGCTTCTTTGACCGGGAAGTCTCATGGCTGGCGTTTAACTCTCGCGTTCTGGGTATGGCAGCACAATCTCATCGACCACTTTTGGAGCGAGTGAAGTTCTGCGCCATTACTTCAGCAAACCTGGATGAATTCTTTATGGTGCGAGTTGCAGGCCTTAAGCGTCGAGTTAATGCTGGCATCGCAGTTAAATCACCAACCGGGACGCTGCCTCGGGAAATTCTGGCAAATACCCTGCAAGCAAGTTTTCAGCTAATGGAGCAGCAAGCACAGCTCTTCCATGACCAACTGCGACCACTTCTGGTAGCAGCAGGAATTGAGCTACTTCGTTGGGAAGAGCTAACCGAATCTGAACAGAAACAATTAGTCGAGTTTTTTGAAGTTGAAGTTTTCCCGGTGCTGACCCCTCTAGCAGTTGATCCGGCACACCCATTTCCGTATATCTCCGGCTTGTCCTTGAATTTGGCCGTCATGGTGCGAGATCCGCAAACTAAGCAAGAGATGTTTGCTCGGGTGAAAGTGCCGCCGCTGCTAGATCGATTCGTCCAAGTAAGCCCGCAGCGGTTTGTGCCACTAGAAGACATCATTGCTGCCAATTTGGCTGATCTATTTCCCGGAATGGAGATTGTGCAGCACCATACCTTTCGGGTTACTCGAAATGAAGATGTCGAAGTTGAAGAAGATGATGCCGAGAATTTATTGGATGCGATGGAGAAAGAGTTGTCGCGCCGCCGATTTGGTTATGCAGTTCGGCTTGAAGTTGAAGAGAACATAGATCAGCACATCTTGGATTTGCTCAGTGACGAATTGGAGATAACCACGGATGAGGTCGTCAAACTGCCTGCCCCGCTTGATTTACGCGGACTTTCGTTGATCTCAAATTTAACCCGAGATGAACTCAAAGATCCGGCATTTCAGCCCCGCACAAGTCCAGAGTTAATGGCAGTAGAAACTAGTCAGGCAGTGGATGTCTTTGAAGCGGTGCGAAATCATGATGTTTTGCTGCATCATCCATATGACTCTTTTGCTACCTCGGTAACCCGATTTATTGAGCAAGCAGCTGAAGATCCAAAGGTTCTGGCAATTAAGCAGGCGCTGTATCGAACTAGCGGAGACTCAGCGATTGTTGAAGCCTTAATTGGTGCTGCGGCAGCTGGCAAGCAGGTGCTAGCCATTGTTGAAATTAAAGCTAGATTTGATGAAGAAAACAACATTCAATGGGCCAGACGTATGGAGCGCGCCGGGGTGCATGTGGTTTATGGTCAAGTTGGCCTTAAGACGCATTGCAAATTGACGCTGGTAGTTCGAAAGGAAGATGACGGCATCAGAAGATACGTTCATCTGGGAACTGGCAACTACCATCCAAGAACAGCTCGCCATTACGAAGACTTGGGAATAATTACTGCGAATGACGTAATCGCCGATGACGTTGCAACGCTGTTTAACCAGTTATCTGGATTTGCAAATGCTAAATCGTTTGATTCGTTCTATGCCGCGCCTAATTCCCTGCGCGATGCGCTGACGGATCTGATTAAGCGCGAGATACATAATCAACTTGCTGGCAAACCTGCTGGCATTCGGATTAAATGTAATGCAATAGTGGACGAGCGAATGACCGATCTGCTTTATCAAGCATCACAAACTGGGGTCAAGATTGATTTACTAGTTCGTGGCATGTGCACGCTTCGGCCAGGCGTGCCTGGACTGAGTGAGAATATTCGAGTTCGAAGCATCTTAGGTAGGTTCTTAGAGCACTCGCGCATCTATGAGTTTACAAATGCCGGAGATCCTGAAGTATTGATCGGTAGTGCTGATTTGATGAATCGAAATCTGGATCGTCGAGTTGAGGTATTGCTTAAAGTGCCGATGGCAAAACATCGAGAGCGACTGTGCGAATTACTTGATTTAGCCTGGGCGCCAACAACTGCCTCATGGCAGTTAGATGCGGATGGAAATTGGGATTATCTATCGCAATCAACAGAAGGTTTGCCAATGGTTGATTATCAAGAAGAGTTATTGCATCGGTATCAATTGCGTGGTAGCCATGATTGAGGCGGCTGGCGTAGTGCTAATCCGAGAAGATGCAGTTCCAAAAGTGCTGCTGATTCACCGTGGGTATCGCAACGATTGGTCATTACCCAAGGGAAAATTAGATCCTGGTGAGTTGGCAGCAAATGCCGCCGTTCGAGAAACACTCGAAGAAACCGGATATCTAGTTCAACTTAAAGTTGCATTAACGCCAGTTAGTTATCAGGTCAAAGATGATGCAAAGACTGTGTATTACTGGAGCGCTACTGAATTAGCCCATGATCCAACCGCGGTGCCTAATGATGAAGTAGATGAATTGCGTTGGGTGACGATAGATGAAGCTGCTGAGTTGCTCTCCTACCCAAGAGATCTTGCTACCGTCTCCGAAGCGCTCGGCCTGCAAACCGGCGGGATTCGTACCGCAGCAATTGTCCGTCACGCTATTTCAACCGCCAGAGAATCCTTTACTGGTAGCAATGATCTGGATAGGCCTTTGGCTAAAGCGGGATTTGACCAACTACCAACTATCTCAACTTTGTTGGCTGCATATGGAATCACCGAATTGATTAGCTCACCAGCGCTTCGATGCACTCAAACACTGGCTAATTTTGCTGCTCAAGAAGAATTAGAAATCTCCCAAAATCCATTGCTGCTCGAAGATAACTCGGATTTCACCATCTCCGAATGGCAAAGTTTGGTGCGCCGCACTGGCGTTGCTATCTGTACTCATCGGCCAGTTATTGACCTATTAGCTGACTTTGAACCAGATGCCGCCCAACTGCTTCGCGATCTGCCACCAGGCGGCGTCGTGGTGCTCAGCTGGAATCATCAAGGAGAATTGGTGGCCGCCGAGCGTCACGAAATTTAGTTCAGAATTCAACTAAATCTTCAGATACCGCTATTCTGAGCCAGTGCCAGTATTAGCCCCCGGAAAATTAAGTCCTAAGCGAGACGTTCCTGGGCATATTGTGCGCCCGCCCTATGTTGGCAAACGCAGTCCAGATCGTTACAAAGGTTCCGAAATTCAAAGCTCTGAAGTTATTGCTGCAATGCGAATTGCTGGCCAGCTTGCTGCTGATGCAGTTCAGCTTGCTGGCAAGACCGCTGCACCTGGAGTTGCCACTGATCAAATTGATCAAGTAGTTCATGAATTTCTATGTGACCATGGTGCATATCCATCAACCCTTGGCTATCGCGGTTATCCAAAGTCCTGCTGCACGTCACTAAATGAAGTTATCTGTCACGGCATTCCAGATTCCACCGTTATTGAAGATGGCGATATTTTGAATGTAGACGTCACTGCCTACATCCACGGTGTTCATGGCGATACCAATGCAACTTTTCTTATTGGCAATGTCGATGAAGAGTCACGCTTGCTCGTTGAGCGCACTAAGGAGATGTTAGACCGGGCAATTGCCGTGGTTGCGCCAGGACGCCAAATAAATGTGATTGGCCGAGTGATTGAAGCTTATGCAAAAAGATTTGGCTATGGTGTGGTTGAGGATTTCACTGGACATGGTGTGCATACCGTGTTTCACTCCGGTTTGATAATTCCCCATTACGACGATCCAGGTGCCACCACAATTATGGAAGCTGGCATGACCTTCACTATTGAGCCGATGATTACTTTAGGCACTATCGACTACGACGTCTGGCCTGACGGCTGGACTATCACCACTAAAGACAAATTACGAACTGCGCAATTCGAACATACGTTGGTAGTAACTCAAAGCGGTGCGGAGATTTTGACCTTACCTAGCGGGAAAATATGAGCGAAGTTAAGTGGCTAACCGCTAAAGAGCAGAAAGCTTGGCGAAATTGGATTGCGGTTGCAACCAAATTGCCCGAAGCGCTTTCGCGTGATTTGCAGGCAACTCATGGTTTAACTCTCACTGACTATGAAATTCTGGCTCA
>JBJOHY010000057.1:0-3152 GCA_046047475.1 Actinomycetota bacterium
TCGCATCAGTCACTAAACAAATTCGATCAGCTGCTGCGGCAAACGCTAATAAAACTGTTTCCTCGATGACATGATGCAGATCAACAATTAAACCCAAAAAATATCTGGCGTCAATTAACGCCTGTCCAGCAACGCCAGTATTTCGGTGACCAATCTGTGACTGCGCATTAAACAAATGCGTGATTAATGTCGCTCCCAAATCAGCTGCTTTTGCTACGGTTTCAGCATTCGCATCACTATGGCCAACACTTACTTTGATGTTATTAGAAACGAAACTTCTGATGGCAGCCGTTGCGCCTGGCAACTCAGGTGCAATTGTGACAATCTTTAGTGAATTGCTTGCAGCCGAGATAATCTCGGAAA
This sequence comes from Actinomycetota bacterium, assembly GCA_046047475.1. GTDB lineage: Bacteria > Actinomycetota > Actinomycetes > S36-B12 > UBA5976 > AcAMD-5. The sequence goes on from JBJOHY010000057.1 coordinate 364, forward strand.
CCGACTTATCATTGGGTTCTACTAACCATTGTTCGCTATGCGCTCCCCGTCGTAAGAGATTGAGAAACGGTCCTTCTAAGTGAAAACCAAGCACCGAAGTACGAACAGTTCCATCGCCAACCTGATTTTGATTTTTCTTAAAGAAGTCAACTAATTCATCTACCGGTGCGGTAATCACAGTTGGATAGACGGAAGTTACACCCGTAGTTGGCAATGACTTCAAGATTCGATCCCAATCCGCTGCATTTGCCGCCGCGAAATCTGTGCCAAACGCACCATTTAACTGAAGGTCAATTAATCCAGGTGCGAGATACCCTGAGTCAATCACAACATCAGCATCCGTTGATCGTGCTTGATCCCCCACTGCTAACTTTGTGATTTTGCCATCTTCGATCTCAAGAACTGCTGGGTGAACGCCATTAGCAAGAACAGCCTTAGCGGCATAGATACGCACTTCACCCTCCCGAGGGTTCATCTTAGTGCTAAGCGGAATGAGGTGCGGGATTCAACTTGGGCAAACCGAATTTGAGTCGCTGTAAACATTTACATTCAGGGAATACAATTTAGTTATGTCGCGCCCCGAATATCTTCAAGTCAATAACCAAGATTTAACGGTGAGACTCGACTTATTCAAAGTAGGCCGAGTAATGCCGGCATTTATTCGTGTTGCGCTGGATCGATTTTACTTCAGATTCTTTTCGCCACAATTACAATTTTTTCGACTACTAGGAACTGGTACCGGGCAAACTTTTACATCTAAAGATGCCGACTTGCATCGCTGGGTAGTGTTGACGGTTTGGCAAACTGAAGTTGCCGCAATTAGTTTTAGTAATTCAAAAATTTTTAGCCGCTGGCAGAAAATTGCGAATGAAACTGCCACTTTTTTTCTAGCTCCGTTATCAAGCAAGGGTGAATGGGCAAAGCGCAAACCTTTTGGCGAACCAACCCCACATCGATGGGATGGTCCTGTGCTATCCATCACGAGAGCAAAAATCAAGTTACGAATGTGGCGAAAGTTCCAATTCGAGGTCCCACCGGTTTCAACCTCCTTACATCTGTCCACTGGACTTCTGACAGCTTTCGGGATTGGCGAAGCGCCAGTGGGCCTGCAAGGAACGGTTAGTATCTGGCTTGATAACAGGTCGCTGACCGAATTTGCCCAGCGAAAACAGCCTCACCGTGAGGTGATCGCAATGACTCACGAATTAGATTGGTACCGAGAAGAACTATTTGCACGATTTGCCATTACTAGTGTCGCTGGCGAGCTAAATGGCGTAGCGTTAGCCCAGGTAATTCCCACTAGTTAGGAAATCATGAGCGAGCGCCTTTACACCGGCCGCTGGAGCGATGCGAGTAAGCCATCGCCGTTCAGATTTATTCCTTGGCTGATTTTCCTTGCTGCAATCGGTTTAATGATTGCGTGGGTGTTAGCTTCTGGTGAAGATCGGCATCCCTTAACTATTTCGATTGTGCTTGTTACTGGTTTAGCAGTGTTTGCTTGGTCAATTAAGAATAATGGCCCGCTATGGACGATTGGCTCAGTTCTCTTAGTCCTCATTTACACATATTTATTAGAACTGATTGGAGTTTCAACAGCTATTCCATTTGGCGAATATGAATATGGTGATTCGCTAGGTTACAAATTAGCTAATGTGCCGTTAGTGGTTCCGGTTGCTTGGTACTCAATGGCAATTCCAGTTCTTATGCTGGCTCGTGCATTGTCACAACGACCGACCGTGGTTTTGTTGTTTTCAACAATTGGCTTAACTGCATGGGACTTTCTACTCGATCCCTGGATGGTAGGCGAGGGACATTGGACCTGGGCAAACCCAGAACCGGCATTACCCGGGCTTGAAGGAATTCCAATTACAAATTTCATTGGTTGGGTTATCAGCACGTTCATTTTATTTTTGATGCTTGATCGATTCCCAAGGCGCAGTTACCGACCTCTTGCGCTGCCGCTGGCGATATATTGCTGGCAGTGGATCGGTGGCGCTGTCTCGAATTTGTTGTTCTTGGATCAACCAATCGTTGCAGCATATGTGTTTGGCGCGATGTCACTGCTAGCAATTCCAGCGCTGTTTACCCAGTATGTGAGGTTTCGCTAGGCCACTACTATCGTGGGCCAGGTGAGCAACTTTTTCACTACAGCAATTCTTCGACTTGTCCAGGTCGGATCATCGCTTGCAGTGATTGGTGCAATTCATAGTTGGTTTAATCTCAAGTTTCTAAGAGATCCGGAATCTGCAGTAGAAGTTACCGAATCGGTTAGTGTTTTATTACCTGTTCTGAATGAAGCCGAGCGAGTCGCGCCAACGATTCAATCAATTCTGAATCAACGGGAATTGCCTAACCTTGAATTAATTATCCGAGACGATGGTTCTACTGATCAAACTGTCTCATTAATCACACACTTAACTAAAGGTGCGAAATTTCCCATCACCATAATTGCTGATGATGAACCTGCTCCTTCGGGATGGGTATCAAAATCGTGGAGCTGCCATCGAATGAGTCAAGTCGCCAAAGGTTCGGTGCTGGTTTTTATTGACGCTGACGTGCAATTCGAGCCAACTGCGATTGCTCAAGCGATCGCTACCATGCGTAAGCATGATTTGGATTTAGTATCTCCCTACCCAAAGCAGACCGCAATTACTTGGTCGGAGCGATTAATTCAGCCATTGCTGCAATGGAGTTGGTTAACTCTGTTGCCGCTGCGAATCGCAGAACGCTCAGCTAATCCGGCATTAGTTGCAGCTAATGGACAGTTTCTTGTGGTTGATGCGGATCAA
>JBJOHY010000058.1:0-6033 GCA_046047475.1 Actinomycetota bacterium
AAGCGTGGTTAGTAACTACGATGTCGGAGGCTGCAGCTTTCGCCTTTGCTTTTTCGGAAAAACATTTATCCCCATATGCGCAAGAGTCAGCGCCTACGCATTCTCGACCACTTACTGAGTGAGCTGTCCAAACTCTTCGATCAACCGTGGGCGCATCATCTCTGTCACCGGATGCATCCGGTTCGCTTGCCCATTCTCTGAGCAATCTGGCATCCGCAGAAAGAGTTCCGACATCTAGTAGTACATCAGTATCAGGATCAGGCAACGTGGTGTTCATTTTTTGTAGGCAAAGGTAGTTACCTTTGCCTTTATAAACACCAAATGTTATCTCTCGACCAAGAAACTTAGATATTGCTGGAATTATCCTTGGTAAATCTCGCTCAACCAGCTGGCGTTGCAAGGCTAGAGTCGCAGTGGCAATTAATACTGTTTTATTTCGATATATCGCTGGAATTAAATAAGCCAAAGACTTGCCGGTGCCGGTGCCTGCTTGTACTAACAAGTGGTGACGATTGGTGAGTGCATCATGGACCGCATCAGCCATTTCGATCTGACCTGCACGTGGATTTCCATCAATTGCCTTAACGGCAATCTCAAGTAAGTCTCTCATTGAATCTTGCTTAGTCACTTGATACTGACTGCCTTAAGTTGTGCAGCTAATGCAGCTGGAACCAGAGCTACTAGTCGAGTTCCTTGCTCAAGGTGTTCCAACTTTGTTACTTGGCCAATTTCGTGTGCCCGAGCAATTAACTGTTGCGCTGAATATGGTAGCAAGAGATCGATTTTAGTGTCCGACTCGGAAAGCTTAGTTTCAATGACATTGAGCAACTCTTGGATTCCCTCACCGGTTTTTGCACTAATAAAGATCGCATCTGGCGCTAATTGCTTTAGTGAAATCAGAACTGCCGGATCAGCAACATCTATCTTGTTTATGACTACTAGCTCGCGATTCATATTGGTACCAATTTCGGCTAGCACTTCTCTGACTGAATTCAATTGCATGATTGGTGCCTCATCACTGGCGTCCAGCAAGTGAAGCACTAAGTCAGCATCTGCAATCTCCTCTAACGTTGAGCGAAAAGCTTCAACAAGTTGATGCGGTAAGTGGCGAACAAAACCCACGGTATCAGTCACAGTAATTGCTCGTCCGCTAGGCAGAGTCACTTTCCTCACAGTTGGATCCAGTGTCGCAAATAGAGCGTTTTCAACCAGGACGCCAGCTCCAGTTAAGTGATTCAAAAGACTAGATTTTCCAGCATTGGTGTACCCCGCTATCGCAACTGACTGGATAGCGTTTCGCTTTCGTCCGCTTCGCTGTACTTCTCTAGTCCTTCCCATGGCCGCAAGATCTTTTCGAAGTTTTGCCATTTGATCTCGAATTCGGCGACGGTCAGTTTCAATCTTGGTTTCACCAGGGCCGCGAGCCAATACGCCTGCACCCTGTCGGCTCAAAGCTTCACCCCAGCCACGAATTCGGGGCAACATATATTGCATTTGGGCCAATGAAACTTGAGCTTTACCTTCTCGACTTCTCGCGTGCTGAGCAAAAATATCCAAGATCAGCCAGGTGCGGTCAACAACCCTTACCTTTACAACATCTTCCAAATTTCTAAGTTGGCCCGGCGTTAGCTCACCGTCACAGATGACTGTATCGGCACCAGTCTCTGCCACGATTCGCTTAAGTTCTAAAGTTTTGCCGGATCCAATATAAGTTGCTGGGTCAGGTTTATCTCTGCGTTGAATCATTCCATCTAACACAATAGTTCCAGCCGTTTCAGCCAACTGTGCCAACTCTCGCATTGAGCGCTCTGCTTCAAACAACGTGCCTGAGGTCCACACCCCTACCAGCACAACTCGTTCAAGGCGTACCTGTCGATATTCAACCTCAGTGATGTCTTGCAGCTCAGTGGAAAGACCTGCTACGCGACGTAGCGCAAAACGATCTTGTAACTCCTGTTCACCTAAAGTGAGATTAGTTACATCCAGCTCACGGTCTGATTCAGTCATCTAGTCACTAATTTTTCGAGATCGACTTCCCCAGAAGCAAAAATGATTGCAGGTCCTGTGAGTCTAACTTTCTGGTTTGGAAGTGATTCAAGTAACAGTTGCCCGCCGGGAACATTTACCAGGATTTGCTCATCGGTTTGCCAAAACTCCTGCATAAATACCGCAACGGCACAAGCTCCTGAACCACAGGATAACGTTTCCCCAACTCCACGTTCATGAACTCTCATTGCTACTTCCCGGTGACCAATTAGTTGAACAAATTCAAAGTTTGCTCCAGTTGGTAATTGATTCTGGTGAAATTCAGGTTCGGTTAGCAGATTTCCAGGTTCAGCTAAGTTATCAACAATTGAAACTACATGCGGGTTAGGCGCAGTTACTAATCGGCCAGTGAAACTCTTGTTGTTGGCTGTTACTTCGATTTCTTGATTGATTAGGACAACCGGGCCCAGTTCCACCGAAATAGAACCATCCGAATTCACCTTTACTGGAATCAACCCAGCTCTTGTGTTTATTTCAAATTCCCTCTCGACCACGAGGTTATGCTCAATTAGATAGCGCGACATTACTCGGGTTCCATTTCCACAAATTTCTGCCAAACTTCCATCTGAGTTTCGATAATCCATAAACCACAAATCATCTTGGTTTACCATGCGAATCAAGCCATCCGCACCGATGCCAAAAGATCGGTCACAAAGCGCCGAAACTTGGGCAGCATCAAGTTGGATCGCGTCAGTTGGATCAAGCACCAGGATAAAATCATTACCAGTTCCATGGCCTTTACTAAACGGCAGTTTCATCCGCTTTTTTCAGCCTCCCTGATCATCTCTAGTATCTCGCCGACCAAGTTAGGCTGCGATGCCGATAGCCAAATCATCTTAGGGTCACGTCGAAACCATGTTTCTTGTTTTCGAGCATAACGTTTGGTCAAGCGAATTGTCTCACTTTTTGCAGTCACGAGAGTAATCTCACCATTAAGTGCGTCCATGATTTGGGCATAGCCAAGCGCTTTTCGAGCCGTTACGCCTTCCGCAAGTCCTTGCTCCATTAGAGCCTCAACTTCAGCTACGAATCCTTGTTCCCACATCTGATTAACACGCTCTTCGATTCGCTGATCTAACTCCGTGCGATCTCGGAGTAAGGCAATCCTTAAGTCTGGCTCAACCGCAGGATTGGATCTCGGCAGTGACGAGGAAAAGGGTTCACCGGTAAGTTGAATTACCTCTAGGGCGCGAACAATTCTTCGACCGTTGGCGGCATCGATGCGATCCGCTGATACCGGATCAAGTTCTCGTAGCCGCCGATGAAGTTCATGTGGGCCAACCAAAAGTAACTCTGCTTCTAATTCCGCTCTGAGTTGATTATCGGTTTCGGGAAAATTCAAGTCATCTAGTAAAGCTGTGACATATAGACCACTTCCCCCAACAGCGAGCGGCACTAGGTCCCTTTCTCGCAATTGCTTAATAACACTGCGAGCCGCGAATTGATAATCGGAAACATTCGCGATTTCAGTTACGTCAAGAATATCGATTAGATGATGGGGAACTCCTTCGCGTTCCGCTGGAAGTAACTTGGCAGTACCAATGTTCATGCCGCGATATAACTGCATCGAATCTGCGTTGATAATTTCGGTTCCAAGCAAATGCGCTAACTCTAAACTTATGCTGCTTTTACCAACTGCAGTTGGACCAACAATTACGACAACTGGTCTAGCTGTCATTTAGTAAACTCTCAACCTCAGCCTTTGTTGGAGATTGCGCTCCTGGTTTAGTGCAACTCAACGCTGATGCTGCCACCGCAAATTCCAAGGCCGATTGCAATTGGGCTGCTGATGCATTCTGCAGTTGGTTCCTTTGAATCAAATCTGAAGCCGCCAACTTAGAAATTAGTCCTGCTGAAAAGGTGTCGCCGGCACCAACGGTGTCAATTACCGAAACATGGGGCGCGGCAGCACTGACCGAAACTTCTTTGGTTACTAGATGCGCGCCAGTTGCACCAGCAGTTACAGCAAACAGAGATACGCCCGATCCTGAGAATATTTCTGCCACAGCTTCTCGCCACGTTAAATCGGGATACAAGAACTTTAGATCATCATCGCTTGCCTTTATCACATCAGCAACCGATAGCCATGGCTTAATCAGCGCTAAGTAGTGACTTGCATCTGAAATAACCGATGGTCGAACGTTTAAATCAATCATGATTATTACTTCTTGCTGGTGCTGCTTAACCCATTCCAAAAGGATCTGACTTGATGGTTCGATAACTAGCGCTAAAGTTCCAATATGTAGCAGGTGGTAACCATTTAGCGAAGCCGGTAGTTCTGTCGATTTCCAGGCAAAATTGGATGTGTCAGATAAATAAAAGGTGTAATCCGCTTTGCCTTTATCGCTAACTTCAACCACGGCCAATGAGGTTGGTTCTGCTGCCAGAACAATCTGCTCCGGTGAAACCCCAGCCGTGAGTAGGGCATTTTCAAGTGATCTGCCCCAAGAATCACCACTCAATCTACCCAAAAATCCTACTGATTCACCTAACCTCGCCAAGGCGATGGCAGTATTGAAAGGTCCACCGCCCTGATGTGCTTTCCAGTTATTTGATTCATCGTGGATTAAATCAATCAGCGCCTCACCACAAACAAGATAGTTCATGGCTTCAACTGAATTGTCGGTAATCCAAGATTCACTGCCGAACTGGGTTGCTTTAGCGAGCCTATGGTGTGGCGATGCGAGATGATTGGGGCGTCGCTAATTAGATGGAATGGGGCCGCACTAGTGACTTTAACTTCTACTAAATCTCCAGGGACCGTATTTTCATTAGGCGTAAAGTGAACTAGTCGATTATCTCTCGCTCTGCCAGACATTCGACCAGTTACGTCGTCTTTTTTTCCTTCGCCAGTTGCAACCAAAACCTCAATAACCTGACCTATTTGTGCCTGATTTTCTTCCCATACAATTTGATTTACCAATTTCGCAAGACGTTCATAGCGATCTTGCTTTATCTCCTCGCGGATCTGATTTGGCATTTCAGCTGCTGGAGTTCCGGGTCGCTTGGAATAGATAAATGTAAAAGCATTTGCAAACCGTACCTGCCGCACTAGATCCATAGTTTGTTCAAAATCAGAATCACTCTCACCTGGAAAACCAACGATGATGTCAGTCGTGATAGCCGCATGTGGAATATCATCGCGAACTCGCTGAATTATTCCCAGATACTTGTCTCGACGATATGAACGACGCATTTCCTTAAGTACGCTGTCGCTACCAGATTGCAGCGGCATATGCAGTTGCGGCATGACATTTTCAGTTTCAGCCATGGCAGCTATCACATCATCGGTAAAGTCTTTTGGATGCGGACTGGTAAAACGAACTCTTTCTAGGCCCGAAATATTGCCGCAGGCGCGGAGCAATTTACTAAAAGCTAATCTATCGCCAAATTCCACACCATATGAATTCACATTCTGGCCTAAAAGAGTAATCTCAACTACTCCCTGTGATACCAGCGCAGATATTTCACTGAGAATTTCACCTGGGCGTCTATCTTTTTCTTTTCCGCGAAGTGAGGGAACGATGCAGAAGGAGCAAGTGTTGTTGCAGCCAACCGAGATCGATACCCACGCTGAGTATGCCGATTCTCGTTTGGTTGGCAATTCTGAAGGAAACACCTCTAATTGCTCAGCTATCTCTACTTGGGCTTCTTCTAATGCTTGAGCCCGTTCGAGTAAGACTGGCAACACGTTCAAATTATGGGTTCCAAAAACGGCATCAACCCATGGTGCCCTGGCAATTATTTCGCCTCGATCTTTTTGGGCTAGGCAGCCGCCAACTGCAATTTGCATTTGTGGATTTGCTTTCTTGGCTGATCGGAGCTGCCCCAAAGTTCCATAAAGCTTCAAATCCGCATTTTCTCTAACCGCACAGGTATTGAGCACCACCAAATCCGGAGTGCTTCCGGCAGTTACTTGGGTGTAGCCAGCAGCTTCCAGCGTGCCGCTGATGCGCTCCGAATCATGAGCATTCATCTGGCAGCCAT
>JBJOHY010000059.1:0-7097 GCA_046047475.1 Actinomycetota bacterium
CAGCAAGTCAAAGTGGCGTAATTCAAGTTTCAGATCTAAAAGTTGTAGTTGATCCAGATCGACGAGCTAAAGCGCGCACACAGATCGCAAAAGTTACCCAAGCTTCAGCGCAGATTCCGCAGTTTACGGTATTGCGAGAAATTAAAGTTAAGTCTCGATTTGGAAACAATGCAGCGGAGCGAGCAGCAACGTTATTGCTTGCTTGGCAGAAAACTCTGCAAGCAATGCCTCACCTGCATGTGTTCTGGCAAGGTGATGCGGCGCAACCACTAACTGAAGTCAAAGTAGCAATTGCGATTGAAGCTCCTTATGGTTTTGTCACTCCAGTTGTGGCAGTGCCAACCAAGCCAACAGCAGAATGGCAAAGCGAAGTAGCTGAAATTGTTTCCCAAGCAACCATGGGCAAAATTGCTGTTGCAAATCTCACTGGTGCCACGACCTCAATAACTGACCTTGGTGATTATGCCGTATTACAAGCAAACGTGATGTTGATTGCACCGCAAGCAACTGCGCTTTCAATTGGATCTATCACAAACGACGATAACGAACTTAAGCTGATTGCTGGCTTAACACTTGATCATCGAGTAGGAGATCCAGGTGATGCGGCAAAAACTTTGGCTCAATTTGAGATATCTCTAAATGAGGTGAACTAGATGGCAATTTTACGAGATAAGGCACTACTAGTTCGCGCTGCTCGACTGTATTACGAACAAAATAAGTCACAAGAGCAGATAGCAAAAGAACTACTAACCTCCAGATCAAATGTTTCCCGAATGCTTAGTGATGCCAGAGCACAAGGAATTGTTGAGATTCGAATTATCGAAAATGCGCTGCGCGATGCCAAACTTGAACAACGCGTGTTAGAGATGCTGCCACTTCGCAGTGTGCGAATCACTCGAGTGCCACAAGGTTCTGATGAAACCATGGCAATTGGCACGTTAGCTGCACAGGCCTTAACAGAAAACTTAAAGAAAGATGCGAAAGTTGCCATTTCCTGGGGTAGATCACTTCAAGCCATGGTTACTTTAATTGAGGAAGATCATCGACCAGATGTTAAGCTCATTCCATTAATGGGCGGAATGACCGAGATTCCATCTGGTATCAATGGTGAAAACCTAATTCGCACGTTAGCAAGTAAATTTAATGCTGAATTTTCTACGTTGCATGCGCCTGCAATCGTGCGCACCAAAGAAGCCCGCGAGGCGTTCATGGCAGAGCCCAGCATCAAAGAAGTATTAGATGAAGCGCAGCATGCAGATTTAGCAATTGTTGGCATTGGCGCCCGTGGTTCATCGTCTACTAATTCATTGCTACGCGCAGCTGGGATTGATCCGCAAACCGATACTGCGTTTTATGCCAACCTTGCCGGTGACATGGCATCTCGATTTTATGATCTCAATGGCAACATAGTTGATAAATCAATAGATGAGCGAATTATTGGCGTGGAGCTAAGTGGATTGCGAAACGTAAAGCACGTAATTGGCTTGGCAGCCGGAGCTGATAAAGCTCGCGGCATGCTAGGTGCAATTAATGGGAAACACATCACGGAATTGATCACAACGGCCAAAGGTGCACTAGCGTTACTCCAGTTGGTCGAGGACCAAAGACTGGGGCGCTAAATGGAAGTCTTGATCTACATCTTGCTGCTGATTGCAGCCATGTGGGTGTTTCAACTTTATTTTGCTGCAAAACAATCAATGCGGTTTAGCAAAAGTTTGCGCGAAATTAGAGCCATGGGTCGAACTGCAGTTGGTCTTGGTGGTTTTCGTTATCGCGGCGGTAGAGCATTTGTGGCGCTGTCCGAGAAAAATGGCGTGGTAGTTGGTGCCAAACTGCTAGTTGGCTGGACGGTGTTTGCATCTCCTGTTGATTGTCCCCAACTGGTGGGTAAGGACCTAAAGACGCTTGCTGCTGGGGAAGGCATGGAGACTTTGAGAAAAAAAGTACAAGATGCCGCCAAAATGGCAGCCGAAGTGCTGCTCAAAGAAGAAAAAATGAACGAAAGTGACGCTGGTCACACGCCTTAATTTGGCTTTTTTTCAGGTACCCTCTTACCGGACGTGGTCTACCAGACCACCTGGACACCCTGAGGAGGGTGGATGAAACTAATGATTGGGCTCGAAAACACAGTTGGTGATCCAACTGGCGTTTGGGGCGCATTAGCCGACGGAGCGGAATATTTCATTTCGATATTCCAAGAGGGCGGCGCAGTACTACTTAGCTTGATGGGCGGAATTCTGCCAACACTTATCGTGTTGCTTACCGCAGTCAACGCTTTGGTTCGACTGATTGGACCAGAGAAAATTGAAAACCTAGGTGTTAAGGCATCACAGCCTGGCATCCAGTGGTATCCAGTTCGTTACATGGTGTTGCCGTTCTTGGCAGTGTTCTTCCTGACCAACCCAATGGCCTACACCATGGGACGCTTCTTGCCAGAAAAATATAAGCCAGCGTTCTATGACTCTGCTGTGTCTTATGTGCATCCAATTACCGGTATCTTCCCGCACGCTAACCCAGGTGAGCTTTTCGTTTACCTAGGTATTGCTGCAGGTATCCAAACCCTGGGCTATGGCCTTGGTGACTTGGCACTTCGCTACCTACTAGTTGGTCTTGTAGTTATCTTCATTCGCGGAATTGTGACTGAAATCATCACAACTCGAATGATGGCACGTAAAGGAGCGGCTGCCTAATGAACGGAATTAATGCACTGCTAGTAAAAGTTGGTCGTAGCGTTGGTGGCGTTGTTGGAACTCTGTATCAAGCAGGTCGCGAGACTGTTGATACCACAATCCGCAACATCATCCCGTTCATGGCATTTATCTCATTCATTATCGGTTTGGTGCTAACCACCGGTATTGGTGACTGGATTGCAAACGGCATCAAGGGACTTGCTTCAAGCCTAGTTGGCTTGCTGATCGTTTCGGTTGTTTGTGCGATTCCAATTCTTAGCCCGCTGTTGGGCCCAGGCGCTGTTATTGCTCAGATCGTCGGTACCTTGCTAGGTGTTGAAATCGGTCGCGGCAATATCCCAGCCCAGTACTCACTACCAGCTCTATTTGCGATCAACCCACAGGTTGGTTGCGACTTCATTCCAGTGGGTCTTGCCCTTGGTGAAGCAGAGCCAGAGACTGTGGAAGTTGGTGTTCCAGCAGTTCTATTCTCACGCTTGATCACCGGTCCGCTATCAGTAGTGATTGCGTACTTCGCTAGCTTCGGTCTTTACAGCTCGAACTAGTTAACTCACAGAGAGGATGGGCGAACTCGTTTCGCTCATCCTCTCTTTTATATCTAGAGTTACCCCCTAAGTTCCAGAGAAAGGACTTCAGATGGCCGAATACAAGGCAGTCAAAATTGAAAAAGGTAAAGGCGGCTGGGGTGGACCCCTAGTTGTAAAACCAACTGCAGATCGACCACTTATTTATTGTGTAACTGGTGGTGGCATTCATCCGCTGGCACAGCACATTGCTGACCTAACTGGTGGTGAAGCATTCGATGGCTTCAAGAGCAGCGCACCGTTTGAAAAGATTGCCGTAGCTGTAATTGATTGTGGTGGCACCGCACGAGTCGGCGTGTATCCAATGAAGAAAGTTCTAACCGTTGATATTCACGCCACTTCACCTGCAGGCCCGCTTGCCATGTTCATTACTGAAGATCTATTTGTTTCTGGGGTTAAACCAGAGAATGTGACGCCGGTCGACTAATAATGAGCGAACTGCTTTATCAAACCACCGTAACTTCAATCGGTGAGTTAGTACCAAGCTTTGTCGCTGAGGGCATGTTGGTGTTCTTTGGTGAGAACGCACCAGAAGAACTTCACAGTTTTTGTGTTTTGCACAAAGTTGAGCACGCCAGCGGCGAATTACTTGCCGGCGATCTGGTACTAATAGATGACCATGAGTTTGAAGTATTAGCTGTGGGCCCAGTTGCAAGTGAGAACTTGATGAACTTGGGACATCTAAATCTGAAAGCCAATGGTCGCACCGAAGCTGAACTGCCAGGTGATGTTTGCATTGCGCAAACTGCGCTACCAAATGTCAGTGTTGGTTCAAAATTAACTATTAAAAGGAACTAAGTCATGCAATACCGCGCTGAACTCAAGAAGTTAGCCCAGGCACAAGGTAGAGATTTTCGAATTGCACTGGTTGGTGCTGGCCAAATGGGTCGCGGTTTTGCATCTCAATCCCATCGAATGGGTCTTAACGTTGCGGTGATTGCAGATATTGATCCAGCACGTATCCAACAGGCATATCATGATCTCAATCTTGGCGAAGCAGTTATTTCATCTGACGTTGCCGAACTAAATCAAGCCATTGAAGCTGGTAAGCCAGCTGGAACGACTGCCGCCGAAATAATTCCACAACTCAATGTTGATGTGGTGGTTGAAGCAACTGGCGTGCCAGAGATCGGTGCCAAAGTTGCCTATAACGCGTTAATCAATAAAAAGCATGTTGCAGTATTAAATGTGGAGTGTGATGTCACAGTTGGGCCAATTCTGCGAAAAACAGCGGAAGATAATGGCGTGCTGTATTCGGTCTGCCATGGCGATGAACCAGTTGAAGCAAAAGAACTAGTGGATTTTGCTTTAGATCTGTCGTTTGAAATCGTTTGTGCTGGCAAAGGCAAAAACAATCCGTTCGAACCACTATCAAATCCAGATACTGTTGCTGATCGCGCAAAAGCCAAGCATATGAATCCGAAGATGCTAGCTAGCTTCACTGATGGTTCAAAAACCATGATTGAAATGGCGGCGTTGGCAAATGCCACCGGACTTAAACTAAGTAAGCGCGGCATGATTGGTCCTGCGGCAACAGTTAAGACGTTGCAAGATGTGTTTGCCTTAAAGGCAGATGGCGGCGTCCTTGACGAAGCCGGTGTCGTTGAGTACTGCACCGGTGATGTTGCACCAGGTGTCTTTGTTGTGGTTCGAACCGACTCACCATATGTGGCAGAAGAGATGAGTTATCTATCAATGGGCAAAGGTCCCTACTTTGCGCTGTATCGACCATACCACTTAGCTAGCGTGGAAGCGCCACTAACAGTTGCCAAGATGCTAGTTGATGGTCGAGCATCATTAGTTAGCGGCAAGCGAATGACTGAAGTTATTGCTGCAACTAAAAAAGTGCATCAGGCTGGGGAAAAATTCGATGGTATTGGTGGCTTCTCCGCCCGAGGTGTTACTGATCGAGTAGCGGATGCGTTGCGCGACAATTTAGTTCCAATTGGACTACTACAGGGTGCAACGGCAAAGCGAGAGATCCCAGTTGGCGCATATGTCTCATACGATGATGTGGAACTTGACACCACCCAGACCATCTACAAACTGCGCCAAGAACAGGATGCGCTAGGTTTGTAAGGTGAGTAATTCACCAAAACGCATTGCGGTAATTCTGGCTGCTGGCGCCGGTAATCGAATTGGCGCTGGCATCAATAAAGTCTGGCTCCCGCTTGGTGGTCAAGAGTTGCTCACTTGGAGTTTTAAGTGGTTAATTGATACCAAGCTTTTTTATCGATACGTTTTAGTCGTCCATCCAGCGGAGCACGAAAAAGCAAGATCAGTGTTACGTGCTTATGTTGATGCCCCAGTTGATTTAGTTGATGGCGGTGTTACCAGACATGATTCTGAGCGACATGCGTTGGAATATTTAGCACCGGCGATTGAATCTGGCGAATGTGATGTAGTACTAATTCACGATGGTGCCAGACCACTTACGTCACCGGCGTTAATTACTGAGATTGTGAAAGCTGCAGAAGAACATGGTGGCGCAGTACCATCACTACCAACTTCTGTATTGACCGGTCACGCCAATCAGGGCGGAGAGATCATCCGAGTTCAGACGCCTCAGGTGTTTCAAGCAAAGCCGTTGTTGGCCAGTTATCGCCAGGCTGAAATTGATGGCTTCCAGGGATCAGATACTGCAATGTGCATGGAGAAATATGCGCCAGAGCTCAAAATCATGTGTGTCCCAGGAAGTGCACAGAATATTAAGGTCACATATGCCCAAGATTTGATTTTGGCCGAGCACATCTTGGCCTCGCACCACTTTAATTTGCATACTAGGAGTCATCATGGATAGTGGCAAGCAAGAGGTAGTGCTCCGCTGCGGGGTCTGCGGCAAAGAAGGCCTGCATGAACTGCATTATGCCGGTCGATTGCTCGCAAGTGCTAAATGCAAATCTTGTGGCACGGTAATGCGACATACCCCGAGAGAGCTAAGAAAAACTTACATCAAAGATCTACAAGATCGAGTTGCCACAAAACCGCATCGACTAATGAAGCGGCTAATTATGGAGCCTAGTTATTTATGGCGCGGACTACCAGCTGCGCTGAAGCGACAACCCAAGAAATTTATAGATGAAGCTAAAGAATTAAAAAACGTCGAGAAGCTTCAAGACGAAGAGTGATTAATTCTTTCCCACTCTAAGAAAGATTCCACCAAAACCACATCTTCAGCACATCTAACCCGAATTGATTCCAGATCGCCTTGCACTAATGATTTGCTTTCACTTGGCTCAATACTAAAACTCCAGCCATCAGTTGGGGATTCGTTAGTAATACTGCTAACCCAATAACATTCCGGTGAAGTTAGTGCCTGCACACTGTTTCGATCAATCGTTGCAGTTACCAAGCGATTTGAATCAATCTGCTTCAAGGTATCGACAACTACATGCGCTGGCCGAGCAGCGGCTGCCCCAGTGCGCACGGCATCTAAAGCTGACTGAAAAGTCTTAATTGAAGTAAGAGGTCTAGCTGCATCATGCACAAACATAACTTGTGTTTGAGCGGATACGAGTGACTTCAGTTCGTTAACTGTTGAAACAAAATGTACTTCAAACTCTGACTTTCGTTTTGCGTCAATTGCTTCATACTCTGGTTTCAAATCATTAGCAATTGCCACAATTACTTTTGGCTTGCATTGTGCCGTTGCTGCTCGCGTTGCCGCGGTGTTCAACACAGAAGATTTGCCTAACGAATAAAAAGCATTGTTATCTGCTACCCAGATCACAACCACTGGTTGCGAGGTTAGCTCGCGACTAGCCACAATGAGTTATTTGGTCTCTTCAAGCACAGCCAAGATGCGACCTTCCGCATCTTCTTC
>JBJOHY010000060.1:0-4497 GCA_046047475.1 Actinomycetota bacterium
GCCTAACAGGTTAATCGCTGGGTGTTTTGCTGCCAAAAGCAGTGCAAAGGCATCGTCTATTCCAGTATCGACATCAAGGATTACTGGTATTTGTCGCATTTAGTTTCACTTCCCGTAGTCTTGGACTTCTGAGCATACGGGAATTGGGGTTGCAATGAGCAGTCAAGCCACACCGCCGCTGCTTCGCGGCTGGCTCCATCTTGGCACGGCGCCAGTTGCATTACTAGCTGGCGCTGCATTGGTTATCTTGGCCCCGACCCTGCAAGCTAGATTCACTATTGCAATCTTTACTTTAAGTGCAGTTGCGCTGTTTTCTATTTCCGCGACTTATCACACAATTAACTGGACGCCAAACGTTAAGCGAATTTTACGCCGCTTGGATCACGCAAATATTTTCCTAATCATTGCCGGTACTTACACCCCACTAACCGTGATCTGGCTGGAGACACAGACTGCACAAATTTTGCTGTCATTAGTTTGGGGCGGATCTATCCTTGGCCTGCTGTTTCGAGTGTTCTGGCTAACGGCACCTCGCTGGCTCTATGTCCCGATCTATATTGCTTTGGGATGGGCTGCTCTACTTTACCTTCCAGACTTTTATGACTCAGCCGGTGCGGTTATTGTCGGATTGATCCTGGCTGGCGGAATTCTTTATTCAGCTGGGGCGATTATCTATGCCATCAAGAAACCTAACTTAAGCGTCAGATACTTTGGCTTTCATGAACTATTCCACTCGTTTACCATCGCGGCGTTTTTCTGTCATTACGCCGCAATCGCAATAACAGTAGCCAAACTGTAGTAATTTGCCTTAGGCTTAACAGATGGAAAAGTTATTGTCTGGCATCACTGCCACCCAAGTTTCAGTGCCAAATCAAATCAAGATGAATTTCCTGTCTTCCGGTAATGCTTCATCCCCAGCGCTAGTTTTAATTCACGGCAATGTGTCTTCTAGTTTGTTCTGGCAAGACTTGATGCTCAAATTCGCACCGACTCACCATGTCATTGCACCCGATCTTCGTGGTTTTGGCGATTCGCAAACTGCTGCGATTGATGCAACCCGAGGCGTAAGAGATCACGCTGATGATGTAATTGGGCTATTAAAGTCGCTCAATATCTCAACTGCTGATTTTGTTGGTTGGAGCATGGGAGCTGGCGTAGTAATGCAAATTGCAATAGATGCCGCTTCGTTAGTTCGAACTATGACGCTTACTGCACCCATCTCGCCATTTGGGTTCGGCGGTACAAATGCGCTAGGCGAATTACTCAATTCAGATGCCAGTGGGACTGGTGGAGCGGCTGCCAATCCAGAGTTTGTGAAAGCTCTCGCCGCTGGGGATCGAACTGAAAATCCAAACGGTCCACTTGCGGTGATGAGACAGTTCTATGTTGCAAATCCTGCCGCACTGAATCACGAAGAAATCTATCTTGAGTCAATGCTCTCAACTAAAACCGGCGAATCAAATTACCCAGGGAATTTCACCGCAAGTCAACACTGGCCAAGCTTTGCACCCGGCGATTCAGGTGTTTTAAATAGCATGAGCCCAAAATACTTCAATACTTCTGGAATTGTGAACATCACGCCAAAGCCTCCCGTGCTGTGGATTCGTGGTGATAAAGATGCCATTGTTAACGATGCATCATTCTTTGATCTAAATACATTGGGCGCCCATGGCATGGTGCCAGGCTGGCCCGGCGCTGAAACGGCACCAAGTCAGCCCATGGTTTCTCAAATGAGACATGTTCTGGATGAGTATCAAGCAACTGGTGGCAGATATCGTGAAGTTGTCTTCGCTGACTGTGGCCACTCGCCACATTTAGAGCAACCTGACGCTTTTGCGACTGAGTTATCAACCTGGATTGGTGCCTAACCAGCTACTTAGCACGATCCTGCTACTCTGCTCGAATGCGATCAATTAAGTTACCAAACACCTCGCCTAAGCCAATTTCAGCTATCGGTGTTGGGGTGATGCCGTTTTCTCGACCTGGCAAGACGCTGTCTGAAGCAATTGAAGTACTGCATCACTGTTTGAATTCTGGAATAACTTTAATGAACACCGCTGATGTGTATGCGCCGTCGGCGGCCGAGATGGGTCACAATGAAATTGTCGTTCGTGAAGTTCTTTCCCAATGGGATGGCGATCGAAATCGAATTATCGTGGTTACAAAAAACGGTATGCATCGCAGTGGTCAAGACTGGAATCGAGATGGCAGCAAAGATTATCTACTTAGAGCAGCTGAGAAATCGGTCCAAACTCTGGGCTTTGTGCCTGATTTGATCCTCCATCATCGAATCGACCGGTCTAGGCCATTTGCAGAGCAAGCAAATGCTATGCAGGCAGTACACCATGCAGGATTTGCTCAGCGGATTGGATTCTCAAACGTTACGGCCGAAGAATATGACATTGCCCAAGAAGAAACTGGTGGTTTGATTTCTGCGATAGAAAATGAACGCAGTCCTAGATATCGCGATCACACTGACGTTTTATCTCGCTGCCAGCGAGATCAGATTGCATTTCTTGCTTGGTCGCCGCTCGGCGGCGAGGCAGACGCAAAAGATCTAGGTAAATTTTTTCCAGCTTTTCAGCAAGTGGCTGATGAGCTATCTGTTACGGCTCAGATGGTTGCGTTGGCTTGGTTGAAAACCCACGCTGATGTCATGATTCCCATCCCAGGCTTTTCCAAGGTCACTACCGCACAAGCCTCAATCGATAGCATGACTATTGAGTTATCAGAAAGCCAAATTGAATTTCTCAATGCAAGTCCAGCGGGTGATGGGTCGGTGTATCCAGACTGATGGATAGCGCACTAATAACTCTATTTGTTACAGTCTTTGTCACCTTATTGGTCATTATGGACCCGCCTGGCACGATGCCAGTGTTTATGGGATTGGTCAGTAATCAGCCTCCAGATCGGCAGCGTAAATTAGCTAGACAGGCCGTGCTCACTGCATTCAGCGTCATTGTAGTTTTTGCGGTTTTTGGGGATCAGATTTTGGGGTTCTTGAAAATTTCACTGCCCGCGCTCCAAGCTTCAGGTGGTTTGCTATTGCTATTAGTTGCACTTGAACTATTAACTGGTAAAGACTCTGAACCCACCAAAGTAAGTGACGTCAGTGTTGCGCTAGTTCCGCTCGGAACCCCGCTCCTAGCTGGACCTGGCGCAATTGCGGCAACTATTGTTTTTGTTCGACAAGCAGACGGATATCTCCAGTACAGCGCTATCGGTTTAGCGATCTTGCTTGTTCATGTTGTGCTTTATGCCGTCATGAGATTTGCCGTGCCAATCATGAAGGTCCTAAAAGCCGGTGGGGTTACGGTCGCAACTAAGTTAGCCGGCTTGCTGCTAGCAGCAATTGCCGTACAGATGATTGCTAGTGCGGTTGCGCAGTTTGTCCAGATGTATGGCTAATTCTTGGCAAGTGAGTTTCTATTCGTAGTTGAGTCTCAGTTTGATTAGTGACAAAATCCAAGATGGAAATCGCTTTACTAAAGGTACCTTCTGCCTCAACAGCGAAATACACCTCATCCCCTAGGTCGATAAAGGTCAAAACACACATTCCATCATGCAGGCTTTCCGCTAACTCATAACCCAATTTGGTCACTCGCTCCGGCCACGCAACATCATCCAACACACTCGCCCAATTAGAGATACTCACTTGAACATTCTGCCGGGCCAACTGGCCTAGTAGCACCAGCAATACTTCCTGAATATCATCCCTGGTTGATTCAAAAATCTGAAGTGCAGATCGCAGTAGAGATTCTTGCACCATGGCTTCGCGCCGCAATCGCTCTAAATTATCAGGATCAGCTAAATGGTTCTCAATTAATTGCCTAGTCTCCCGAGTTAAACTCTGCATTCGCAAGAAGGCAATGTCTGCAACTTGCTGCCTGAGTTCTTGCGCTGTTGTTATGTCTAATCGCTCTTGGTAAGTGTTTATTGTTTGCATATTCTGTCTATTCAAGGACCTTAGGCCATACATCATTCCAATGGCGAGTACTAGTCCGGTCAAACCTGGTAATAGAACAATCTCTTGGCAAGTGCGAAGTGAATGGGCCAATTGACCTTGAACTATCAAATTCAGGACTAAAGTAATTGCTTTCAAAGAAGTCGGGATGCTAGATATGGCGACTAAAAGTATGCCCACCGTATAGCCATTTACAATCCACTGAATTGGAAGCGCGGCGCTGCAATCTGGTACCTGTGAAATGAGATTGATTTGCCCGCTATAAATAGCCGCCAATAACAATGTCACCAAAATTGATGATCTCGTTTTAGATGATTGTACTGTTGCAAACATAAATAGTAAAAAAACATAAAGAAAATACTGAACGACAACTATTTCCTGATCTACAAATCCTTGAGTCAAGAAGTTAATCAACGTGCCGATAAAAAATGGAATGATCAAGAATAAGTACCTAAAAAAGACATTATCCTGAGTTAGTCTGGGCCACTCCTTGATTTCTTCACGCAGCAAATTCTGATTTGCCAGATCCTTAA
>JBJOHY010000061.1:0-12083 GCA_046047475.1 Actinomycetota bacterium
CTGCATTTCGATAAAACCTGGCATCTTTGTGCGGTGGCACTGATAGCGCAATGTCGCGTTTAACTAAAATCAAATAACCAAGTAGTTGATCCACTTCACCAACGGCTGGTTTTGACTCAAACCAATTAGAAGTTAAATCAATATTTACACCACGCCAGCCAACTGCGGCCACATCTTCATTAGATTGGATTAATGAATTAAGTGAAGCGAGCGCATCGCCTTCTAACAGACTTGAAATATCCGCAATGGCAACAAGTTCGGTATCGGCTGCCTTTAGCAGTGCAATAACCGCCTTGCTCCAACCTAACCGATCAACTCGGATTACTCTCACTCGATCTGGACTTGCAATCATCAACTCATGAGCCGCATCACTTGAGTTGTCTGTTGCAATATCTAGCAACAAAAGCTTGGCCGAAGTGAATTTGAGATAACGCGTAACGCAATCAATTAGATCCTCGGCCCAACCGTCAACAATTAGACCAACTGTTATTCCTGGAGTGATTTCAGTAGCAACAGGAAGTTCGGCAGCACTAATTCGTTTGGGCAAACTCATTTGAAACTAACCGTAAGTTTGGTTTGGTTAAGCACCTTCTCGCCGCCACAAGTAGTTTCAATACTAAAGAAAATGGAGTCAGCTTCTTTTGCGGTAACTGTTGCCGCTACTGAAACTAGCGCACCAACTTCATCATCAGGTACCACAACTGGATTAGTGAATTTAGTTGAGTAACTAGAAACAAAGGCATTCGCTGGTAAATGATCCGTTATCACTCGAGCGACCGCACCCATGGTGTGCATGCCGTGTGCAATAACTCCTGGTAAACCAACCGAAGTTGCAACGCGATCACTGTAATGGATTGGATTAAAATCTAAACTCGCACCAGCATATTTAATCAGGTCAGCGCGTCTTACTCGATACTGCAGCAAAGTTAATTTGTCTCCGATGTTAAGAGATTTCAGTTCAATCATCATTCCTCAGCTCTCGCGACTAACAACGAAGTGCTGGTGGAAACTAATTTATCTTTTGCATCTGAAACTCGAGCAACAAAAGTAACAAAGTCACTTCCCATTCGATTCTTGATGTCGGCAACGGTCAATCGAACTGTCAAGATGTCACCGGCAACTATTGGCCTTAAGTGTTCAAATTTTTGATCAGCATGAACAACTCGAGAATAATTCAGATTTAACTTTGGATCATTCATGGCATATGTCATTGCCTGCATCACCAGTGAAATAACAAAAGTTGGGGGCGCTGAAACTTGCTTGCCAAAGTCAGGAACTTTGTCACCGATGGCAGCACAGAAGTTTTGAATATCAGCAACAGTTACTTGCAGCGGATCTGAAGTTGGGTATTCAAACCCAATCATTTCTAGGTTTGCTGCCACCTAAACCTGCTATTAGCGAGTTTCTTTATGAACCGTGTGCTTTTTGCAGAATGGGCAGAACTTGGAAAGTTCCAAACGGTCTGGATCGTTACGACGATTCTTCTTCGTCATGTAATTGCGGTTCTTGCAATCCTGGCAGGCCATAGTCACTTTTGGCCGAACGTCACTCTTTGCCATTTCTACCTTCTTTATCGATCCAGGGGTGAAGTATGCCTTGACCCAAAATTCTCTTTGTAGCGAGGGCGGGAGTCGAACCCGCGACACAGCGATTATGAGCCGCTTGCTCTACCTCCTGAGCTACCCCGCTTTGTTCGGCTGCTTAGCCGTCCGAGCCCCCAAACGGAATCGAACCGTTGACCTTTTCCTTACCATGGAAACGCTCTACCGACTGAGCTATGGGGGCGGCAAGCCCCAAAGGATACAGGGGCACCTCTCCCTAGGAATCTTGAGTCAGGCGCTGGGAAAAATCCGCCAGCACCATACGAAAAAGGGACAAATTCTGAGCTGCCGTGAGGGGGTGTGATATTTCAGACAACGTCTTAAGTATCGCTACCCGCCGTTCTCCAATATATTCGCGAACTCACTAAGGAGCCGGACTGATGGCTAATGCCAACCACCAAGAAATCATTCAGCAGATTGAACATCCTGAGCTAAGCGCTTGGGTGGCAGAGGTTGCTGCGCTAACAAATCCAACCGAAATTGTGATTGTAGACGGATCAACACAAGAGTGGGAGCGGATTACTTCAGAATTAGTAGCTGCCGGAACTTTAGTAAAGCTAGCTAAGAAACCAAACTCATTCTGGTGCGCTTCAGATCCATCAGATGTGGCACGAGTTGAGAGCCGCACTTTTATTTGCTCAGTTGATCAGGAAGATGCTGGACCGACAAACAATTGGGTTGCCCCAGCTGAAATGAAAGCAACCATGACTGAGCTTTACCGAAACAGCATGGCTGGACGCAAAATGTATGTAATTCCGTTTTGCATGGGCCCGCTCAATGCAAAAAACCCAATGTATGGTGTGCAGCTAACTGATAGCGCTTATGTAGTCGCGTCAATGCGAATCATGACTCGAATGGGCAGTGCAGTTTTGGATCACATGGGAACTGCGGCAAAGTTTGTTAAGGCTGTTCACTCAGTAGGAGCACCACTGGCTCCAGGTGAAAAAGATGTGCCATGGCCATGTAATGACACCAAATACATCAGTCATTTTCCTGAAACTAGAGAGATCTGGTCTTATGGCTCAGGTTATGGTGGCAACTCGCTGCTTGGCAAGAAATGTTATTCACTTCGCATTGCCTCAGCGATTGGCCGAGATGAAGGTTGGCTGGCTGAACACATGTTGATTCTTAAGCTGACTTCACCACAAAACAAAGTTCACTTTGTTGCGGCAGCATTTCCATCTGCCTGCGGGAAAACTAACCTTGCCATGCTAGAACCAACAATTCCTGGCTGGAAAGCTGAAACTTTAGGTGATGACATAGCCTGGATCAGATTTGGTGAAGATGGTCGGTTGTATGCAATGAATCCAGAAAATGGTTTCTTTGGTGTGGCACCAGGCACCGGTTGGGAGACCAATGCCAATGCGATGAAGACGCTTGAGTTAGGAAATAGCATTTTCACCAACGTGGCGTTAACCGATGATGGTGATGTTTGGTGGGAAGGAATGACCAAAACACCGCCAGCACATTTAACTGATTGGTTAGGTCGCAGTTGGACGCCAGAAAGTTCCGAGCCGTCATCACATCCAAACTCTCGATTCTGCACACCAACTGAACAATGTCCATCAATCGCACCAGAATGGGATGATCCAGCAGGCGTTCCGTTATCTGCCATCATTTTTGGTGGCCGACGAGCCAGCACAGTTCCGCTAGTTATTGAATCTCGCAATTGGCAACATGGTGTGTTTTTTGGTGCCACACTTTCATCCGAAACCACTGCTGCTGCAGAAGGAGAAGTTGGACGAGTTCGCCGAGATCCCTTCGCCATGTTGCCGTTTTTTGGCTACCACATTGGCGACTATCTAAACCACTGGTTATCGCTGGGCAAGAAAGCAAATGCCACAAAACTACCAAAGATCTATTACGTAAACTGGTTCCGAAAATCAGACCAAGGTAAATTCCTTTGGCCCGGCTTTGGCGAGAATTCCCGAGTGCTTAAATGGATCGTGCAGCGACTTGAGAATGAAGTTGATGCAGTTGAAACCCCAATTGGAAATGCACCTCGCATTGAAGATCTGGATGTAACCGAGCTTGATGTAACCAATAGTGATTTAGCTGCTGCGCTGGCAGTAAATAACGCTGAATGGAAACAAGAAGCAGAACTGATTGCTGATTGGTTCAACAATATTGGTGAAAAATTGCCAAATGAAATGCGTGAAGAGCTAATCGGACTAAACCAACGACTCTAGTCTTCCGGGCAAGTTAAGCCATCGCTTGGAATGGTATTGCTGCTGAAGAATTCGTTGATAACATCGGTTAAGCATCTGTTGCCATTGAACGCAATCGCATGTCCAGTGCCGGAATAAGTTATTAGTGGTGAATCTAGCTCTTTCGCAACTTTTACCGCACCTTCATATGGCGTTGCACTATCGCCAACTGATGCAATGATCAGAAGTTGTTTGCCAGATTCATTAACAGGTCCAGGAACCTTGGCTGGTGGATCTGGAATACTTTCGTCATCAAATGCCAACCAACTCCATTCGCACCCTTGCCGCTCCGAAACCCAGGAATACTCATCTGATTTCGTGTATAGATAATCAACTATAGGTGCTGCTTTGGCATATTCTGCATTGAACTCATCAATTTCCGCTTCAGTATCGAATTCGCGAGAATCAATATCCATACAATTTACGATATATAAAATTTCATTAATGTTGGATCGCTCTTTAGTTTCCGGGTCATATCCGTTGTAGACCAGACCGTAGTATTCAAAGATCCAGCTATCGTTTTCTTCAACCAAATCCTTTAAGCCACGGCGAAACTCTTCATATACCTGATCAATTTCAAAATAGGTCATCTGGAATAAGCCATCAAGAATTAGATTCGCGCTAGCCACGGTGGCATCTGGATTGATGCTTGATTGCTGCACTCCCCAGTAACCTAATACTTTTCCTTCGTCCGCTGCAATTAATCTATCTTTAATCAGCTCTGCTACTTCCATCACCGAATCACCTAGACAGTTATCATCTTCAGCGCATTTAGCAAACAATCGTTCAATAGATTCGTTAAAACCTTTACCTTGTTGTAGCGCATCTTCATCAGTATCTAGTCCAATTAACACTGGGCTATCCAGCATTATTTTGTCCACATTATTTGGATATGCGCGTAGATACTCCATCGCGAGGGTGGTGCCATAAGAAGAGCCAATAAAGTTAAGCGGCTGCTTGGTTAAAACCTCTCGCATTAATTCAATATCTTTAACTGTATTTGCCGTCGTTACGGTCCACCAGTATGGATTAGCCTTAGCACAATCTCGAACAAACTTTAAATAGCCAGATTCCAGTTCATCGGCCTCAGCCTTTGACTCAACATAAAGATCATATTTGTAATGACTTTCCAAATCTTCCTGATCATCGCATCGAACTGGTGATGAGAAACCCACTCCCCGCGGATCAAACCCAATTACAAAATAATCCTCATTCAAAACCGTTGGGAAATCAATAGTTTGAATTGCTTCAATGCCAGATGCGCCAGGTCCGCCAGGGTTATAAAAGACTGCTGTTTTATTAGCATCGCCTATTCCCATCATGGCAATAGTTTTAATGCCAAGGGTAGTGTCATCATATGAAACCGGAACTTGAAGTTCAGTGCAAACTACCTTGCTTGGATCAAAACTTGGAGCGCGAAAGTCTTTTTTCAATAGATAATCTTCTGGACAAATATCCCAATTAACTTTTTGGGCAGCAAAGTCAAATGACGAATCACTTTGTGAATTCGTGCTGCAGCCAACCAAGATTAATGACAACCCAATGAGCCCAGAAATGATTCGCAATTGGCACCCCCACCGCTAGTTATATCGGTTAATCCTGACAACAGGTTGTAGGTGGCACCGGATGGCTGTTACACCAAAACGCAACG
This sequence comes from Actinomycetota bacterium, assembly GCA_046047475.1. Lineage (GTDB taxonomy): Bacteria > Actinomycetota > Actinomycetes > S36-B12 > UBA5976 > AcAMD-5. The sequence goes on from JBJOHY010000061.1 coordinate 5,460, forward strand.
GTTCTTACTGGTGGTAGGTAGTGGATTTGAACCACTGAAGGCATAAGCCGGCGGATTTACAGTCCGCTCCCATTGGCCGCTCGGGCAACCTACCAAGGCGTCGAAGGCTACACGAGGGAGATTAGGCGGAATTCAAGCCCTAGGATGAGCGGACTATGTCCCGCACCCCGCAACAAGAAGAGCGTTTCGGCGTCATCTCGGGCCTGATCTCCTACCTAATGTGGGGGCTGCTGCCGCTGTTCTGGCCGCTGCTTAAGCCAGCGACGGCATTTGAGATTTTGGGCCATCGAATCATCTGGAGCCTGATCTTTGTGCTGCTGTTAATGCAGTTAACGCATAGTTGGCCGGTAGTAAAAGCGACAATTCGGGACAGCAAAAAAGCCACCTTAGTTCTGATCGCCAGTTTCTTTGTGGTCTGCAATTGGGGTATTTACATCTGGGCAGTTAACGCCAACCACGTAGTTGAAACTTCGCTTGGCTATTTCATTAATCCGCTGCTTTCAGTGTTGCTTGGCATGTTATTTTTTGGCGAGCGACTTCGACCACTACAAAAATTAGCTGTAGTGATTGCTGCGATTGCCGTTATCGTGCTCAGTTTTGACTACGGCCGACTCCCTTGGATCGCACTGGGATTGGCAGCAACTTTTGGTATCTATGGTGGCTTGAAAAAGTCAATAAATCTGCCTGCCATACCTGGCCTCATGATGGAAACGGCACTAATTTTGCCCTTCACCATTGCATATTTGTATTGGTTTTATCAGTCCTCGCCAGCGGTGCTGTTATCTTCAACTGGGTTATTTATTTTGGCAATCATCTCCGGCCCATTAACCGCGCTGCCGCTGCTGTTTTTTGGTAATGCCACAACTCGGGTGCCACTAACTTGGTTAGGCATCATGCAGTACCTAGCACCAACATTGCAATTCATTATCGGAGTTTGGGTATTCAACGAGCAGATTGGAACGTTAAGAATAATTGGTTTTCTAATCGTTTGGAGCGCGCTGGTGATATTTTCAATTGACGCTTGGCGAAATAATCGCGCTAAGCAGAGCGCGCAATAACCGCATCGCAAAGCGCAATTAAAGTCTGCTTTGTTGCTGGGTTTGATAGATCTTGAACCGCTGATTTTGCTCGCTCAGCCCAACTATGCGCAACCGACTTTGCTTCTAGCAGCGCATCATGAGATCGAATAAAACTAAGCACTTGCGGCAATTGATCCAGTGGAACTTGATTTGCCAGCAATTCAATCAGCGGCGCATCAACATCTTGGTTCGCCCGCTGAATTAGCAGTGTAGTTAAGGTAGGAACCCCTTCAAGCAGATCAGTTCCTGGCGTCTTACCAGAATCTGCCGAATCACTAGTTAAATCAATAATGTCATCAGCTAATTGGAATGCAATTCCAATTGCTTCACCATATTCCCGCATCGCGCTGATCTCAGATTTAGTTGCGCCAGCAAATTCCGCGCCAAATTGAGCCGCGGTAGCGATCAGTGAACCAGTTTTTTCCGCTAAAACATGAAGGTGGTGTGCAACTGGATCTACTCCTGCTGCCGGACCTACTGTCTCTAATAGCTGACCAGTCACTAACCGTTCAAAAGTTTGCGCCTGCAATCTAACTGCTGCCGGGCCAAGATCTGCAACCAACTCTGATGCTCGAGCAAATAGAAAATCGCCAGCCAAAATTGCAGCTGCATTACCAAACCGGTCGTTAGCCGATTGCGTGCCGCGACGAAGCGGTGCTTCGTCCATTACGTCATCATGATAAAGGGTGGCTAGATGAGTTAACTCAATTACCACAGCAGCCTTTATCACTTCACTTCGAGTGGTATCACCTAGCGTGCTAGACAAGATGGTAATTAACGGTCGAAACCTTTTTCCACCAGCATTAACTAAATGCGTAGTCATCTCATTAATAAATGGCGTATCTGATTGACAGGTCTTACTTAGCAACGCTTCTGCCGCTGCCAGCTGATTTGCAACCAGCTCTTCAAGTTCGGGTGAGATTAGGTCCGCTGGCATTGCTGCCGGATTGAAATTAACCATTACCGAATAAACACTGGTGCTTGGGAAATAAGATCAAGCAGTGGTTGCGGATACAGACCCAAGATCAAGGTAATTAACACTGAGATAACCAGCGCAATAACCGTGAAATTACTTGGGATTGCCACTGCCACCTCATCAGATTCAGCAGATCTGAAATACATCAGCACCACAATGCGCAGATAGAAGACAACTGCGATCGCGCTTGCCAACACTGCCAATAACACAATCGGGGTTTGTCCGGCCTGCACTGCTGCGGCAAAGACCGAGAATTTGGCAATAAAGCCCGAGGTGATTGGAAAACCAGCCAGTGCGAGCAATAAGAAGGTCATGGTGAGTGCAGTGAGCGGTGATTTAGTAGCTAACCCGCGCCATGCGTCAATTCCACTTGCTTCACCTGAAGCATCTCGGATTAACGAAACCAATAAGAACACCGCCAAGGTGGTAAACGCATATGCTGCCAAGTAGAAGATTACCGAAACGATACCAGCGTTAGTTCCAGCCAAGATACCAACCAGGACAAATCCAGCATGCGCAACTGAAGAGTAAGCCAGCATTCGCTTAACATCAGTTTGAACTAAGGCAGCAAAGACACCAACGAACATGGTAATTAGCGTGATGCTCCAAAGAATTGGTCGCCAATCCCAAATAACTGAACCAAATGCTGAATAAAGCAATCGCATCATCGCGCCAAATGCGGCAACTTTTACACCAGCTGCCATGAATGCAGTCAATGTTGTTGGTGCGCCCTGATAAACATCTGGGGTCCACTGATGAAATGGCGCTGCACCCACTTTAAACAACATGCCAACCATGATCAAAATAATTCCAGTAACCAATAAAGTCGCAGTTTGTGGTCGAGCGGGAATGGCAAAGGCAATATCATCAAAATTTATACCCGCAGTTGCACCATAAACTAAAGCTGCACCAAACAAGAAAAATGCCGATGAATAAGCGCCGAGCACAAAATACTTGAGCGCTGCTTCTTGGGAAAGCAACCTTCGTCGTCGAGCCATACCAGCCATTAGGTACAGCGGCAATGACATAACCTCAAGCGCAATAAACATAGTCAATAAATCGTTGGCCACCACGAACAACTGCATACCACCGACAGCAAATAGGAACAACGTCCAAATCTCAGTTGAGTACCAGCCGGCTGAAGTAAATGCTCGCTCATCAGCACTTCCCGGAATTGCAGATGCTCTAGCAGCAAACGCATCACCAGATGGATCAACTTTGTTCTCCGCCAATCCAGCGGCACCAATTAATGCAACTAACGCAATTATTATTTGCAGAATTACGCCAGGACCATCTACTGCCACTGCTTCACCGGCTGTTAACGTCTCTGTTCCCAGCAACATTACGCCCATGACAAATGAGGCAAGCAGCGCGCCAAAAACTAAGGCAAGCTGCAGCGGCCGCCGAGCCGTTCTAGGCGCAAAGGTTTCAATCAACATCGAGAAAACGCCAGCTGCCAGCAAAATAGTAAATGGCGAAATTGCAAACCAATCAATCGATGGTTGTAGGAAAACCTCAGTTGGAAGCAACATCAGTTATCTCCTTGGGTTAACGATTGTGGGTCGATCTGATTCACCTGTTGCATTACCTTTTCCGATGTTGGGTTTAGTAAGTCAAATGCTGGTTGCGGCACAAAACCAAGCGCGATAGTCAGCGCAACGATTGGTGATAACGCAACCAATTCCCGACCAGAGATCTCTTTAATACCAGTTACCGACTCGGATGGATGTCCGGTCATGGTTCGCTGATACAACCAAAGCGCATAAACAGCAGCTACCACGATGCCCAAAGTGGCAACTGCAGCCAATACTGGATAGCGAGTAAATGTGCCAAGCAGCACAGTGAATTCAGCAATAAAGCTTGCTAAACCAGGTAGCGCAACGGATGAGAGAGCACCAAACAAAATAAATCCAGCGAGCAGCGGAGTGGTTTGGAAAGCACCAGCATGATCATCAATCTTGCTACTTCCAGTGCGCTGCATTAAATAGCCAGCAGCTAGGAATAGTGCAGCAGTTGATAGACCATGCGAGAGCATGTAGAACATAGCGCCAGATATACCTTGCGTAGTAAAGGCAAAAATACCCAGCACAATAAAGCCAAAGTGGGAAATTGAAACATAAGCAAGTAAGCGCTTTATGTCTTTAGCGCCAATTGCCATAATCGCACCGTAGAAAATGCTCAGCGCCGCCAAAGTCAGCGCTACTGGCGCCAACTCAACCGATGCATCTGGAAACATTGGCAATAAGAATCTGAGCATGCCATAAGTGCCAACTTTGTCCAGGATGCCAATTAGTAGCACGGCAACTGCCGGATTGGACGCGCCAGCGGCATCTGGTAACCATGAGTGCAGCGGTACCAGCGGAGCTTTAATCGCAAACGCGAAGAAGAAAGCAACAAATAGCCAACGCTGCGTCTCAATATCAAGCCCAAGACTTGCTAAATACTCTAAGTTAAATGAGCCAAATCCAGTTATCCGAATGCTCTGCACCCAAACCGTAATTACGCCAGCGAGCAGCACTAAGCCACCAACCAGTGAGAAGATCAGGAACTTAACTGCAGCTTTGCGTCGGTCTTGATTTCCATAGCGGCCAATTAAGAAATACATTGGGATTAGCATCACTTCAAAGAAGACGTAGAACATAAACAAATCAGTTGCCACAAAAACACCAGTAACAATTGATTGCAGTAGCAGCACTAGCGCAAAGAATTTGCCGGCAGCATCATCTGCAACATCTTTCCAGGCGGCCAACATAACCACTGGAACCAAAATTGAAACTAGCCCCAGCATTACTAAGCCAAGTCCGTCGACGCCAACTGACCAACTTACGCCAAATGCGGCAATCCATTCATAGTTTTCAGTTAGCTGGAATTTATCATCGGTGCCTATTTCAAACTGCAACCCCGCTAAGACAAACAACGCAAAAGTAAGTGCTGAGAAAAACAGCGCGACCGCTTTGGTTCTAGCTGCACCTAGCGCGGCTGGAATCGCAAAAACTAATAGCGAGCCCAGCAGCGGCAGCAAGATTAATGCTGACAGATAAGGCAAATTACTCATGAATTACAGCCTCACAATCGCAGCTAGTAGCAGCATTAATCCCACACCAAGCAGCATGGCAAGCGCATAATTTCTGGTGTATCCAGTCTGGGTTGCTCGAACTATGTTGCTCAACCCCAACGTAAGTCTCGAAATAAATCTGACCGCACCTTCAACCACCGAGTTATCAACGGCAGCGGTTCCACTAACAACTTTCTGGCCACCGCGCATAAACACTGCTTCATTTATCGCATCACCATATAGATCTTTTCGGGCTGCCGTAGTAAAGACTGATACTTTTGTTGGGGCAACACGAGCAGCCTCCTTGAGGTATAACTTGACGGCAATAGCAACTCCTGCCGCAACTGTGGTTAAGGTAATTGCAATCAATACTGGAATAGCAATCGGTGGCTCTGGTGACTCATATCCAGTTACTGGTGTTAACCAATGCTTCAGCGAGTCGTTAATCGTAAGTAGGTAACCACTTGCCACTGATCCAACTGCTAACAAAATCATTGGAATTGTCATAGTTAGTGGGGATTCATGTGGATGAGCATCATCTTCCCAGCGCTTATTGGAGAAGAAGGTCATCAAAATCAATCTGGACATGTAAAACGCAGTAATGCCAGCACCAAGCAGCGTTGCTACACCAGCAACGATGCTGCGATCAAATGCTGCTTCGATAATTAAGTCTTTAGAGTAGAAACCAGCAAACGGCGGAATACCTAAAATTGCGAGATAGCCAACAAAGAACGTAGCAAAAGTAATCAGCATTACTTTTCGAAGTGCACCATACTTTCGCATATCCACTTCATCATTCATGGCATGCATCACTGAACCTGCACCTAAGAACATGCCCGCTTTAAAGAAGCCGTGAGTTAGTAAGTGCATGATGGCATAGACATAACCAATTGGTCCAAGACCGGCTGCGAGCACCATATAACCAATCTGACTCATGGTTGAAGCAGCAAGTGCCTTCTTAATGTCGTCTTTGGCCATACCGATGATTGCACCAGCTAGTAACGTCACGACACCAACTACGATCACCGCATTTTGGGCCGCGGCCGATAGGTCATAAATTGCACTTGATCGAACAATTAGGTAAACCCCAGCAGTAACCATGGTTGCGGCGTGAATCAGCGCCGATACTGGAGTTGGACCTTCCATCGCATCAAGCAACCAACTTTGTAGTGGCACCTGCGCACTCTTGCCAGCTGCACCAACAAGTAAGAAAAGCCCGATTAGAAATAGCACAGTGGCAGAACCTTGTTCGGCGCTGTCATTTATGCCCGCAAATGTCACGGTATGGAAAGCCAAGAACATCAGCATCACGGCAAGCGATAAACCAACATCGCCTACTCGGTTAACCACAAATGCTTTCTTTGCTGCTGCCGCAGCAGATGGCTTGTGTTGGTAGTAACCAATTAATAGGTAGGACGCTAAGCCAACACCTTCCCAGCCAACATAAAGCAGTAAATAGTTGTCAGCTAACACTAAGAGCAGCATGGCGGCTACGAATAAGTTCAGATAGCCAA
>JBJOHY010000062.1:0-14042 GCA_046047475.1 Actinomycetota bacterium
GTGCCCGAACTTCAGAAATTCCAGCAGCAACCAGTGATTCAATTACTGGCATCGTTAGCTCAGTATTGGCTGATGCAATTACTTTGCCATCAATTGCGGCATCTTGTGCCAAGTAGCGCGATGACACTGATGACTCAACGTTATCAAGCATGACTAACTTGCCATTGGCATCTTTAGTTGCAATCTCTTTTGGCATGCCGCGATCAGTTCCGCAATCATCTTCACGAATGATTACATCTTGTGATACGTCTACCAAACGACGAGTTAGGTAACCTGAGTCAGCAGTTCGAAGTGCAGTGTCAGCAAGACCTTTACGTGCACCGTGAGTTGAGATGAAGTACTCCAACACCGAAAGTCCTTCACGGAAGTTCGACTTAATTGGACGAGGAATAATTTCACCTTTTGGATTGGATACCAAACCACGCATACCAGCAAGCTGTCGCAACTGCAGCATGTTTCCGCGAGCACCAGAGGCCACCATCTTTCGAAGTGGGTTGCTCTCGTGGAAGTTTGCGTCCATGGCGCGAGCAATATCTTCAGTTGCTCGAGTCCAGATCTCAATTAACTCTTGTCGGCGCTCGGTATCAGAGACCAAACCACGCTCGTAGTTCTTCTCTACCTTTGCAGCCTTCTCTTCAGCAGCAGCAAGCAGCTTTGCCTTTTCAGCCGGCGCAACAATGTCATCAAATGACACGGTAACACCAGAGCGCGTTGCCCAATAGAAACCAAGATCTTTTAGCTTATCTAGGGCTGCTGCAACATCTATTCGCTCATAGCGATCTGCCAACTCATTAACAATTGCACCAAGAACCTTCTTGTCAACTTCCTTGTTAACAAACTCAAAGTCAACTGGTAGTGCATCGTTAAACAATGCTCGTCCCAATGTGGTTTCTAGTGTGTAGGCCTTGCCCGCAACATAATTTGTTGGGGTTACTCCCTTTGGTGGTACAACATCGCCAGGTACGCGGAGCTTGATCTGAGCTCGAACACTCAGTACGCCACGATCAAATGCCATCAGCGCTTCTTCCACTGACGAATAAGCACCACCTTCACCAGTTTCACCAGCGGTTGAACCGGTTAGGTAATAGATACCTAGCACCATGTCCTGTGTTGGTGTGGTGATTGGCTTGCCGTTTGCTGGCGAAAGAATGTTGTTGCTGGAAAGCATCAAAATTCGAGCTTCGGCCTGTGCTTCAGCTGACAGCGGTAGGTGAACTGCCATCTGGTCGCCATCGAAGTCAGCATTGAAGGCAGTAGTAACTAGCGGGTGAATCTGAATCGCTTTACCTTCAATCAGCAGCGGTTCAAACGCTTGAATACCTAACCGGTGCAATGTTGGCGCACGGTTTAGCAGCACTGGATGCTCAGCAATAACTTCTTCCAAGACATCCCAAACTACCGACCTAGAACGCTCCACCATTCGCTTAGCACTCTTAATGTTCTGCGCATGGTTTAGATCAACCAATCGCTTCATCACGAACGGCTTAAACAACTCCAACGCCATCTGCTTTGGCAGACCACACTGGTGCAGCTTTAACTGTGGACCGACCACAATTACCGAACGGCCAGAGTAATCAACACGCTTGCCTAGCAAGTTCTGACGGAATCGTCCTTGCTTTCCTTTAAGCATGTCAGACAATGACTTAAGTGCTCGATTGCCTGGTCCAGTAACTGGTCGGCCACGACGACCGTTATCAAATAGCGCATCAACTGCTTCTTGCAACATACGCTTTTCGTTGTTGACGATAATCTCTGGCGCACCCAGGTCAATCAATCGCTTCAATCGGTTGTTGCGGTTGATAACACGACGATAAAGATCATTTAGATCTGATGTCGCAAATCGACCACCATCTAACTGCACCATTGGGCGAAGATCTGGTGGAATAACTGGAACCGCATCAAGCACCATACCGCGCTGGCTGCCAGAAGTATTAATAAATGCATTAATTACTTTAAGGCGCTTCAGCGCACGAGTCTTCTTTGCGCCCTTTCCAGTTCGGGCAACTTCACGAAGCGCTTCGGCATTTCCTTCAAGGTCAAAAGTCTCTAACCGACGCTTGATTGCCTGTGCTCCCATTGAGCCTGAGAAGTAATCACCGTAACGATCACGCATCTCACGGAACAACATTTCGTCACCTTCAAGGTCTTGCACCTTAAGGTTACGGAATCGTTCAAATACACGAGTTAGTCGATCAATCTCGGCATCAGCTTCAGCACGAATTCGCTTTACATCACGCTCTGCGCCTTCTTTTACTTTTCGCTTAACTTCTGCTTTTGCATCTTCAGCTTCAAGTTCAGCAAGATCCTGCTCGTGCTTCTTGATGCGCTCGTTGATATCTTCATCGCGGCGCTTAGCCCAACGCTTTTTCTCCGCTTCAATATCAGCTTCCAGCTTTGGTAGATCTTGATGACGCTTATCCACGTCAACGTCTGTCACCATGTAAGCAGCGAAGTAAATAACTTTTTCTAGATCCTTTGGTGCAAGATCTAGCAAATAACCAAGTCGGCTCGGCACACCTTTGAAGTACCAAATGTGAGTTACCGGGGCGGCAAGCTCAATGTGTCCCATTCGCTCACGTCGAACTTTGGCACGAGTTACCTCAACGCCGCATCGCTCGCAGATAATGCCCTTGAATCGAACTCGCTTGTACTTACCGCAATAGCATTCCCAGTCTCTGGTTGGACCGAAGATCTTTTCGCAGAACAAGCCGTCTTTCTCTGGCTTCAAGGTTCGGTAATTAATTGTCTCTGGCTTCTTTACTTCGCCGAATGACCAGCTCCGCACATCATCTGGAGTAGCCAAACCAATTCGAAGTCCGTCGAAGAAGTTGATATCTAGCACTGTGTTTTCCTTAGGTCTCTAGTAGTGGATTTATTCAGTGTTATCTGAGGACTTTCCTCAGACCTCCTCGACACTGCTTGGCTCACGCCGAGACAGATCGATACCGAGTTCCTCCGCGGTACGGAAGACCTCTTCGTCTTGATCCTTCATCTCAATTGCCGCACCATCGGTTGATAGCACTTCAACATTGAGACATAACGATTGCATTTCCTTCATTAATACTTTGAAGGATTCTGGAATGCCAGGTTCTGGGATGTTTTCACCCTTAACAATGGCTTCGTAAACCTTCACACGACCAAGCACGTCATCCGACTTGATGGTTAGAAGTTCTTGCAGCGCATATGAAGCACCATAAGCTTCTAGCGCCCAAACTTCCATCTCACCAAATCGCTGACCACCAAATTGTGCCTTACCACCAAGTGGCTGCTGGGTAATCATGCTGTAAGGACCAGTTGATCGAGCGTGAATCTTGTCGTCAACCAAGTGGTGCAGCTTCAAGATATACATGTAACCAACTGCAATTGGCTCTGGGAATGGCTCACCAGATCTGCCATCAAACAATCTGGCTTTTCCGGTTTCATTTACCAACTGGAATCCGGTATCTGATGCTTTAGTTGATTGCAACAGACCAGTTAACTCATCTTCGCGCACACCATTAAATACTGGAGTGGCAACTCGAGTCCGCTTTGGTGCGGTTCTGGCTTCAGTTGAAACTTCGCCCGCCCAATCTGGATTGCCATCAATATCCCAACCAGTTGCTGCTACCCAACCTAAGTGAGTTTCCAAAACCTGACCAAGATTCATTCGGCTTGGCACACCCAATGGGTTAAGCACAATATCTACTGGCGTGCCATCGGCAAGGAAAGGCATATCTTCAACCGGCAAAATTCGAGCAATAACACCTTTATTACCGTGGCGACCTGCAAGCTTGTCACCTTCAGTGATCTTTCGCTTCTGTGCCAAATAAACTCGAACCAGCTGATTTACACCGGCTGATAACTCATCGCCTTCAGCTGAATCAAATTCGCGAACTGCAATAACAGTTCCGCCTTCACCGTGCGGAACCTTCAGAGAAGTATCGCGAACTTCGCGAGCCTTCTCACCAAAGATGGCACGTAGCAAGCGCTCTTCAGGAGTTAGCTCAGTTTCACCCTTAGGTGTTACTTTTCCAACTAGCACATCGCCTGGCACAACTTCTGCGCCAATTCGAATAATGCCGCGCTCATCAAGATCCTTTAGAACTTCTTCTGAAACATTTGGAATGTCCCGAGTGATTTCTTCTGGTCCAAGTTTGGTATCGCGGGCATCAATTTCATACTCTTCAATGTGAATTGAAGTGAGCACATCATCTTGTACCAATCGCTGGCTAAGAATGATCGCATCTTCGTAGTTGTGACCTTCCCATGACATAAATGCCACCAGCAGGTTCTTACCAAGCGCCATTTCGCCAAGATCCGTTGAAGGGCCATCAGCAATAACTTCATTTGCTGCTACTTGATCGCCTTCAGAAACTGTTGGTCGTTGGTTGTAGCAAGTGCCTTGGTTTGATCGGTCAAACTTGCGTAGTCGATATTCATCTTCGCCATCGCTAGTTTTGATCTTGATGACATCAGCGGAAACATAAGAAACTATTCCAGAATTCTGGGCCAGCACCACATCGCCAGCGTCAACTGCAGCACGTAGCTCCATACCAGTTCCAACTAGTGGTGCTTCGGTCTTAATTAGTGGCACCGCCTGACGCTGCATGTTGGCACCCATCAAGGCGCGGTTGGCATCGTCATGCTCTAGGAACGGAATCATTGAGGTTGCAACGGACCACAACTGGTGTGGGGATACATCCATGTAATCAACATCTGTTGCTGGAACGAATTCCACCTCGCCGCCTTTGCGACGAACTAGTACACGCTCATCCTTAAATGCGTTCTTGGCATCTAGTTCAGCATTTGCCTGGGCAATAACATGCAAGTCTTCATCGTGAGCAGTCAAATAATCAACTTTGTCAGTCACCACACCGTTAACAACTTTTCGATATGGCGTCTCAACAAAACCAAATTCATTGATTCGCGCGAAAGTTGCAAGTGATCCAATTAGACCAATGTTTGGGCCTTCTGGAGTTTCAATTGGGCACATGCGGCCATAGTGAGATGGGTGAACGTCACGAACTTCGAAGCCGGCACGCTCACGGGATAAACCACCAGGACCAAGCGCTGACAATCGGCGCTTGTGAGTTAAACCTGAAATTGGATTCGTTTGATCCATAAACTGCGACAACTGTGAAGTGCCGAAGAATTCCTTCAGTGCTGCCACAACTGGTCGGATATTGATCAAAGTCTGTGGCGTAATTGCTTCCACATCTTGAGTCGTCATTCGCTCGCGAACTACGCGCTCCATTCGAGACAAACCAGTTCGGATCTGATTCTGAATCAATTCACCAACTGAACGAAGGCGTCGATTACCAAAGTGGTCGATATCGTCAAATGCGATCGCAACATTGCCGCGCTGAGACTTCATCTCAGTTTCGCCAGCGTGCAATCTAACCAGATATTCCACAGTAGTAAGAATGTCTTCTAACGAAAGTACCGAATCGGTTAGCTCGGCATCAGTGCCAAGTTTGTGGTTCAACTTAAAGCGGCCGACTTTTGCCAAGTCATAGCGCTTGCGATTGAAATACAAGTTATCCAACAACTGACGTGATGCTTCAACTGTTGGTGGTTCACCTGGACGCAGTTTTCGATAAAGATCCAATAACGCATCGTCTTGGGTACCTGGCAATTCTTTTTCAAAATAATTCGCCATTGTTGGGAACTGACCAAAGCGCTCAGCAATTACCTCGCTTGGTACGCCGATTGCACGGAGGAATGTAGTTGCCGGCTGACGACGTTTGCGATCAACGCGAACACCAACTGTGTCCTTCTTGTCAATATCAAACTCTAGCCAAGCACCGCGAGAAGGAATAATTTTTGCAGTGAACAAATCTTTTTCAGTTGCTTTATCAACTTCATGTTCAAAGTAAACGCCAGGAGAACGAACTAACTGCGATACTACAACTCGCTCGGTACCGTTAATGATAAATGTGCCTCGATTTGTCATCAGCGGGAAATCACCCATGAATACGGTCTGGGATTTAATTTCACCAGTTTCGTTATTCATGAATTCTGCAGTTACGAACAGTGCAGCGGAATAGGTTGCATCCTTATCGCGGCATTGTTCGATTGTGTTCTTTGGTGGTTCAAATCTGTGATCGCGGAATGACAACGACATTGTTCCGGCAACATCTTCAATTGGCGAGATCTCTTCAAAAATCTCTTCTAAACCACTTTGACGTGGAACTTCAGTTTTCCCAGAATCAACAGCAGCTTGAACGCGAGCGCGCCAAGCTGGGTCGCCAATCAACCATTCAAATGATTCGCGTTGGAGATCTAGGAGATTTGGAACTTCAAGTGTTTCTTTTACTTTTCCGAATGAAACACGTACCGCTTTGGATGAGACTTTATTGGTCGAGGCAGCCAAGGCAATCCTTCCGAGCTATTAAGGAATATTCATGCCAATGCTTGTCCGACACCGCGTACACCCAAGGCATGATCACTTGGGTGCCATATATGAGTCTGGACAGGAAGGAAAATCTTAGGGGCCAGTTTGTCAAGTCCACTCTTGGGGGTCTTTCTCCCCACAAAAATGCGAAAGGGGCCAGCATTCGCCAGCCCCTCTCACAATTTGGACTTACTTGACGGTGACCTTTGCACCAGCAGCCTCTAGAGCTGCCTTGGCCTTATCAGCGTCATCTTTCTTTGCACCTTCAAGAACTGGCTTTGGTGCTGCTTCAACTAGATCCTTAGCTTCCTTTAGACCTAGGTTGGTTAGCGCACGTACTTCCTTAATAACAGCGATCTTGTTAGCGCCACCATCTTCAAGGATTACATCGAATGCATCCTTCTCAGCTGCGCCACCAGCATCGCCACCACCAGCAGCTGGTGCTGCTGCGGCAACTGCAACTGGTGCTGCTGCAGTAACACCAAAGGTGTCTTCAAATTGCTTTACAAACTCTGACAACTCGATAAGGCTCATCTCTTTGAAAGCCTCGAGCAGTTGATCAGTGCTCATCTTCGCCATGTTGGCGTCCTTTCACTAACCCGGCCGAGGGCCGGAACTTGATTGTTGGGCTCAGCCCTCGGTTTGCTCAGCAGCGTCTGCTGCGGAGTTGTTGCTCTCTGCAGCATCAGCTGCAGAAACTTCTTCAGTTGCTTCAGCTGCTGGCACAGCTTCTTCAACTACTGGTGCAGCTTCTGCTGCAGGTGCAGCTGGTGCGGCACCTTTAAGTACAGACGGATCTGACTCTGCTTTCACGCGAAGCGCATCAATTGCTCTAGCTGCTTGTGACAGCGGCGCATTGAACAGATATGCCGCCTTGGTAAGTGAAGCCAGCATTGCACCAGCCATTTTGCCAAGAAGTACTTCACGTGATTCAAGATTTGCAAGTTTCTTAACATCATCAGCAGAGATAACTTTGCCTTCGAAAACTCCACCCTTAATAACTAGGAGTGGGTTTGTCTTAGCAAAATCACGAATTCCTTTAGCGGTCTCAACTGCATCGCCCTTAACAAACGCAATCGCACTTGGTCCAACTAGTAGTTCGTCCAACCCATCAATGCCTGCATCCTTAGCCGCACGCTTGGTGAGAGTGTTCTTTGCGACGATGTAAGAAGCATTGGCTGCCAAGTCACGACGAAGCTGCTTTAGTTCAGCAACAGTCAAGCCTCGATATTCAGTCAACACTGCAGCTTCTGCACTACGGAATGACTCAGTCAACTCCGCAACAGCAGCGCTCTTGTCTGGCCGTGCCATTTGGCTCCTTCCAATTCAAACAAAAAACCCCGTGCAGACGGCACGGGGTGAACTCAATTTCTTGAGTCAACGTACTCGCCTGCGTGGGCGCCCTTCGGGCCTTAGTAGTTACGTGCGTAACTAACCAACGGTCTGTGGCAGAGGAGAACTGTAAAGCCAAGGGGGATTAGCCGGGGCATCGCCCCCTTGGTCTACCGTTCTTTACTCAGCGTCTTCGCTGTCGGCACCGCTCTTTACACCCGGATCAACCTTGATGCCAGGGCCAAAGGTGGTGGAAACAGTGCAAGACTGAATGTAACGTCCCTTAGCGCTTGATGGCTTAAGTCGCATTACTTCATCAATTGCAGCATTGAAATTATCTTTTAGTTGATCGGCAGTGAAGTTTGCCTTACCAATTACAAAGTGAAGGTTCGCCTGCTTATCAGTACGGAATTCAATCTTTCCGCCCTTGATATCAGAAACTGCTTTGGCAACATCCATAGTTACCGTACCAGTTTTTGGATTTGGCATTAGTCCTCGTGGACCAAGCACTTTACCCAAGGTTCCGACCTTGCCCATCATGTCTGGGGTTGCTACTGCTGAATCAAAATCTGTCCAGCCACCAGCAACCTTGGCAACTAATTCATCGCCACCAACTTCATCAGCGCCAGCAGCGCGGGCCTCATCAGCTTTGACGCCACCAGCAAACACAATTACTCGTGCTGTCTTTCCTGTGCCATGTGGCAGATTTACCGTTCCGCGAACCATCTGTTCAGCTTTACGAACGTCAACGCCAAGTTTGATTGAAACATCAACTGTGTGTGGTTTGCCATTTGCAGTCTTAAGTGCAATTTCCATGGCTTCGCCAACTGGATATTGGGTATCTGGCTTAATTAGTTCAGCTGATTTGCGCCAAACTTTGCTCTTCTTCATTTGTTACCTCTCGTTCGTGGTGCAATCGAACTAGTACCGTTACTAGCTCTCCCACTGGCATTTCTGCCGTTCGAAGTTGCCTTCGAAAACTTATTCCGTGATGGTCACGCCCATCGATCGTGCTGTACCTTCAATGATCTTCATCGCAGCATCAACATCATTAGCATTCAGATCGCTCATCTTGATTTCGGCAATCTCTTTTACCTGAGACTTTGATAGCGATCCCACTTTGTTTCGAAGTGGATTGTCAGCACCCTTTTCAATGCCGGCATACTTCAAAATCAATCGAGCAGCAGGTGGTGTCTTTAGGATGAAAGTAAATGAACGATCTTCATAAACAGTGATCTCTACTGGGATTACCTGACCCTTTTGTGCTTCCGTGGCTGCGTTGTAGGCCTTGCAGAACTCCATGATGTTTACACCATGCTGACCGAGCGCAGGACCAATTGGTGGTGCTGGGTTAGCAGCTCCAGCTTGGATCTGTAGCTTGATTAAGCCGGCTACTTTTTTCGATGGTGCCATGTTGTTCCTTTTCCTTACCTAAAACTAACTCTTTGCGATCTGGCTAAAGCTAAGCTCAACTGGGGTTTCACGACCAAAGATCTCAACTAGACCAATAACTTTTTGGGTATCTGAATTGATTTCAGAAATTGTTGCTTGCAATGTGGCAAACGGACCGTCAATTACGGTAACTGAATCGCCAACATTGAAATCCAATACGGCAACACTTTTTGCGGTCTTGCCTTTGCCGCCGCCTTTGGCAGCAACTGCAACTGGCGCTTCAATCTTTGGTGCCAATATGTCGGCAACTTCTTCCAAAGTTAGTGGCATTGGTTGGGCATTGTGAGCAACTGCACCAGCAAACTTGGTAACTCCTGGAGTGTGACGAACAACTCCCCATGATTCATCAGTCATATGCATTCGAACTAACACGTAGCCTGGAAAACGATTTTTCAATACGTTCTTACGAACACCGTTCTTAATTTCAACAACCATATCGGTTGGAACTTCAACTTGGAAAATTTCATCTTCCATATTCATCGTGTGAATACGAGATTCCAAATTCGCCTTTACGCGCTTCTCCATTCCGGAGTAAGACTGCAACACATACCACTTGCCTTCCTTAGCTTTCATGGATTCCATGAATTCAGCAACTGGATCCAAGGCAGGTTGTGATTCTTCTGCTACCACATCAGCGGAGGTATCCGAAACCTCTGTTGCTGCAACAGCGTCAGTAATTTCTGATTCAGCAACTACTGGTTCAGAAACAGTTGCTTCAGCAATTACGTCGTCAACTACTTCATCAACCGCGACTGAGTCTGCTGGTTGATATTCAAATGGACTATTAGTTGTCATGATTTTCGCCTATGACCCAAATAGGAATAGCGTGATTTGACCAAAGCCAAAATCAAGAACGGTAATGAAGGCAGTAATAAACAGTAGGAAAATCAAAACTACTGAGGTGTAAACACTTAGTTCACGACGAGTTGGCCAGATAACTTTGCGAAGCTCAACTGAAATGTCATGCAGAAAGCCACGCATCCGGCCAAACAGACCTTTGCGTGCTTCACCTTCGTGTGAAGGTAATACTTCTGACTCGCTCACTTCGCCTCTTTCATAACCAACCCACGCTAACGCATCCGCATTTATACGGACTCGCTAGGCCGAGGGGACCTGCAGGGCCGGAGGGACTCGAACCCCCAACCGCCGGTTTTGGAGACCGGAACTCTACCAATTGAGCTACGACCCTCGGACGCCCAGTCGCCTTTAAGCAATTGGGCAGAAGCGGGAGTGTAATGCGTCTAGGTTTTGAGCCCCTCGCTCGCTCTCCCCAGCATCTGCCACAATCCGCCCCATGTCTAAGAATCGAATCTCTGCTCGGATTGCTGCCATCAGTGAATCTGCCACATTAGCTGTCGATGCCAAGGCGAAAGCCCTCAAAGCTCAGGGTCGCCCGGTGATTGGCTTTGGTGCTGGCGAACCTGACTTTCCCACCCCAGCTCCGATCGTTGAGGCAGCAATTACAGCTGCCAAGAACCCAGCAATGCATCGGTACAGTCCAACTAATGGGCTGCCGGCACTACGTGAGGCGATTGCAGCAAAAACGCTGCGAGATTCGAAGCTTGATGTTGATCCAGCAAATGTCTTGGTAACCAATGGTGGCAAGCAAGCGCTCTACAACACCTTTGCAACATTATTAGATCCAGGCGATGAAGTAATTGTTATCGCGCCTTATTGGACAACTTATCCAGAAGCAATTGCACTAGCTGGTGGCAAAACTGTAGTTGTAATGACAGATGAAACTTCTGGCTATCGAGCAACAGTTGACCAATTACAGTCAGCGCTAACTTCAAAAACCAAAGTTTTGCTGATGGTCTCACCATCAAATCCAACTGGTGCTGTTTATTCCCCAGAGCAACTAAAGGAAATTGGCGACTGGGCAGTTAAGAATGATCTCTGGGTAGTCACTGATGAAATTTATGAGCACTTGGTTTACGGAGATGCCAAGTTTGCTTCCATGCCAGTTCTAAATCCGGAACTAACTGATAAATGCGTCATCATTAATGGCGTTGCAAAGACATATGCCATGACTGGCTGGCGAGTAGGTTGGATGATCGGGCCAAAAGATGTGATTAAGGCCGCAACTAATTTGCAATCTCACGCTACTAGCAATGTTAACAACATTGCCCAAGCGGCGGCATTAGCGGCAGTCGCAGGTGACTTATCCGCAGTTGAAGAGATGAAGTCAGCTTTTGATCGACGACGCAAACTAATTGTTGCTGAACTTAATAAAGTCAATGGCTTTAATTGTCCAATGCCGGAAGGCGCTTTCTATGCCTATCCATCCGTTAAAGATGTGATCGGTAGAACTATTAATGGTAAGCAGGTTACATCTTCAGCTGAGTTAGCGACGATAATTTTGGATGAAGTTGAAGTGGCAGTAGTTCCCGGTGAGGCATTTGGTACGCCAGGTTACCTCCGGTTGAGTTATGCGTTAGGCGATGCAGACATTGCTGAAGGTGTAGCGAGAATACAGAAATTAATCAACTAACTGATCAAAAACGAAATAATTAGTTTAAATCAGATTATTTGCGGTTCAAGCTCAAGCTTGATTCCAAAATCTTCTAAAACTCTAGTTTGAATTAGTTTGGCCAAAGAAATTACTTCTTTGGCAGTTGCATTATTCCGATTAATAATTGCTAACGAATGTTTAGTTGAGAGACCAGCATTCCCATGCTCAAAGCCACGGTTAAAGCCAGCCTGATTAATTAACCAAGCTGCTGATACTTTCCACATCCCATCAGGCTGCAACCAAGATGGCGCATCTGATGGCAATTGCGCTCGCTGCTCACTTGTGATTCGAGGATTTAAGAAGAATGAACCAACTGAGTAGGTATCACGGTCAGTTTCGTCAAGCAACATTCCCTTGCTTGATCGTAAGTCTCGGACTGCATTAAATACGTCCCAAGCAGATGCGCTGGAATTAACCTCAATTCCCAGCTTCTTCGCCAATTCATCGTACTTGACTTTAACTTCATTAGTTTGATCTAGCTGAAAAGTCACACTCAAAACTACATATTTACCCGGGCTTGTTTTGAATATGCTGCTTCGATAAGAAAACTGGCAATTTTCGTTAGAAAAGTTAGTGGTTGCCTTGGTGTCGCGGTTCAAGACTTCGACTGATGAAATCAATTCACTGACCTCAGTGCCATAAGCCCCAACATTTTGAATTGGTGTTGCGCCAACCGTTCCTGGAATTCCAGTTAGTGGCGCGAGTTGCCCGTAACCGTTACTAACTGCCCATGTCACGAATCTATCCCAACTCTCACCAGCAGCGACTTTCACGCCCTGAGATACTTGCTCGATTCCATGTGTATTTATATACACGACTCGACCATTAAATCCATTATCGGAAATTAGTAGATTACTACCGCCACCAAGTAAGAGTATTGGTCCGGAAAACTCCAAAGCCTCTATCAGCTCTTTGTCAGATCGAACAACAACAAATTCAACTGCCTTACCTCCAATTTTCAAGGTAGTAAATGGCGCAAGGCTGACATGGGTCTGAATTTCAACCATACCCGAAGCCTATTAGGTTCTTGCCGAAGTTACAGACTAATTCCAGCCACTTGATTGGTGTCACTCACTCCCTTGATTCATTCACCTTCCAGCCTGGTCACCAAACACATTTAGGGTATTGGTTTGAGATTACGGCTTAGTGATATCAGATCCGCGAATTATAGTTTCTTCCCCAGTGGTTAGATCACGAACCACAATTTTTACTTCATAATCTAAATCTGGCCCGATGCTACCAATAGTTATTTGGCCGCCTTCACCACCAAGTCCAACTGAAGTGGTGGAACCAGAGCCACGTTGTACAACTTGGAGTGAAACGTTTGTCTTCGTTGGATCAAAATCTGGGATTACTGGAGTTTCGAAAGTTACCACTTTGTGGCCGGTGGCATCAATAGTGACTGCAGAAACTGATGGTGCCGAGATTGTCGCTTTATCAACTTCAGCATCTCTGGCTGATTCCAGCACTGGCATATCAGCTTTAGGAGTTTCAATTACCGGATTGTCGATAATGGTTTCTTCGCCGGTATCAACATCTCGAATTACAGTTTTGATCGTTACATTTGCATTTTGTGGCAGTGCTGAAATATCTACCGTGCTTTGTCCTGGCGAAACGCCAATTGATGTCACACTTCTACCATCAGTAATTGCCTGAACCGAAATCAAACTATTGGGCTTAAGTCCCTCACTAGGCACATTTACCTGCACGGTAGCGGTAACTGAGTAATCCGCCTCAACTCGTTGATTAATCACTTTCGGTGCACGCGGATCAAGAATGATGGTTCCAGTTGGCAGTTCGCTAGGAGTGACTCTAGTTGTTTCTACTAAACCGTTTTCTGGAGTTACTTTTTCGCCAGGGGCGATTTCAACTGAGACTATATCTCCTTGGTTAATGGCCTTTAATCTAAGTACGCCATCGGCATCTAGATATGGCACACCATAACCAGTTGGCAATTTAACTAAAACACCATCAAATTCTTTTTCGCCATCCCAATTTACAATTTTGTCGATAACACCATCAACCACAACTGCATATTTATCTGACGTATCAATCGGTTGCTTAAGGTCATTAATCTCATCTGCGCTGATAACAAAATAATCATCGGCCGAGATCTGTAGCAGACCCTCATCGTCCATGCGCTCCAAAGTCACTGTCGATGAAACATCAATGCGCCACCAAGCAGAAGCACTAGTAGGTAACATTATTGAAATTACTGCTACCGTCAGAAAAATCACAGTTGCTCTGATACGCATTCGAACTCCTTAACTCAGCACCAAACTCTACTAACCCAACCGGACAATTAACTTCCCCTTGGGGCCAGTATCTCGGTTTTCCCTCTAAAACGTTTGAGTAATCGGCCGTAATTCTTCG
>JBJOHY010000063.1:0-3667 GCA_046047475.1 Actinomycetota bacterium
TGCAGTTGCTTTCTCAATACCGCGCTTTAGTGACATTGGATTTGCGCCAGCTGCAACGTTACGCAAACCTTCACGAACTAGAGCTTGCGCCAAAACGGTTGCGGTAGTGGTGCCGTCACCAGCAACATCATCAGTCTTCTTAGCTACTTCCTTAACTAACTCCGCACCAATCTTTTCGTACGGATCTTCAAGTTCAATTTCCTTAGCAATTGAGACGCCATCGTTGGTGATAGTGGGGGCTCCCCACTTCTTCTCTAGTACAACGTTGCGACCCTTAGGGCCTAAGGTCACCTTCACAGCGTCAGCAAGAATGTTCATGCCACGCTCTAGTGAACGGCGGGCTTCCTCATCAAACGCAATAATTTTCGACACGGGTCATTCCTCTTTGGGTTGGGGTTATCACTCTATGGGTAAGAGTGCTAAATCCAAGCGTAGATAGGGATTAGCACTCCGTCAAATGGAGTGCTAATTTGTGGGGAAAATCCCCTGCCAGCGCTAGGCTCAGCGCTATGGCTGACCTGGTATTCGACGTGCTGATTGAGATTCCGGCTGGGTCGAGAAATAAATACGAAGTGGACCACCAAACCGGGAAGATTCGACTAGACCGAATGCTCTTTACCTCAACTAGATACCCCTGGGATTACGGTTTTGTTGAAAATACTCTGGGCTTAGATGGCGATCCACTCGATGCGCTAGTGATGCTAGATGAGCCAACTTTCCCCGGCTGCATAGTTAGTTGCCGCGTAATTGGTATGTTCCGCATGACTGACGAAGCTGGTGGTGATGACAAACTACTTTGCGTACCTGCTGGTGATGTCAGAAAAGCAAACTTGCAGGATATTGAGGATGTGCCGGAATTTGATCGGTTAGAAATTAAACACTTCTTTGAAGTTTATAAAGATCTTGAGCCAGGTAAATCAGTAGAAGGCGCAACTTGGGTTGGCAAAGCCGAAGCGGAAGCGGAGATTACTCAGTCATATGCTCGCTATAAAAACAGCGCTCACTAAGTTAGCTGTTGCGTAGATACCTTTCGTACGACCAAACATCTATTGAATCTAGATCCAAAACATCATCTCCGTTTACTGCCAAAATATCTGCAATCTGCGATCGATGCTCAGAGGCGTGGTGCGCAGCTTGAGCCAAAATTGTTGAAGCAGTAAATGTAACTTTGGTTTCCCGACCAAAGGTTAACTCCGCTTCAGGAATAGCAATCAATTCAAGTAGTGCAGCACCATTTTGTTTAGTTTGCTCAATTAATTCTGGAATCTCAGCAATTGATGAGATTGGATTCCTATCTCTAGTTGGTGACTGAGAACGTAGTCTTGCGATTAACATAGATTCCGCATCAACAATATGTTTTGCGATCGCGCCAACAGTCCACTCCGAATTTGGTCTAGTTAACTGAAGTTGATCATCTGTCAGCGTAAGTAGCGTATTAAACATTTGTACATTTGCCCAGGTCGTATAACCAAAAACCTTGGCGGCAAAATCTTGATTCATTTATCCCCCATGCTTCTTTACTTGTGAACTACTTCAGTTGCGTTAGCTAGATAACCTGCTGCCAGCAGGCAAACTACTGGAAACATCATAGCGATTGGAAGTGATGAGAACTCAGCAATCGCACCAACCAAACTGGGACCCACAAAATAGGCGGCAAGTGAGATCACGCCTAATCTGGCAATGGCAACCGATGGCGCAACACCAGGAATTCGACCAGCTGCTGAAATAAATGCCGGCACCATTGGGCCAATTCCAATACCAGCAACAATAAATCCGATGCAGATAATTACTAACGAGATTAGTTCTAGAAAAAATCCATTGCCTAGCCTCGATAACTCAGCCGCAACCAAAATGCTAACTCCAAACACTATGCCGCCGATATATCCACCTAGTCGCACAACTTTGGTAGGACCATATTTAGTCATCCAATAATCGCCTCTAAATCTGCTGTAAATCATGGCTGCAGCAAACGAACCAAACGCCAAAGCGTTAATTCCTTTAGCTATGCCCATATCTTCATAAAGCAAAATTGCGCTCCAATCGCTTGCAGCAGCCTCTGGGATTAGCGCGCCAACCATTCCCAGTCCCAACAGCCAAACAATCACGGTACGCTTTTCAAAGATTGGAATTTTTGGCAAAGTGTCTTCATCGCCACCACTATGAAAGTCCAAACTTGGTGGCAATAATCGGTTAACTGCAACTAAAAATAACGGAATTGATAAAACTCCAATACCAATTAGGTTTTCACTTGGCGTTGTTAAATACGAGATTGCTGCGCTGATCAAAGTACCAAGTAACGAGCCAATGCTCCATGAGCCATGAAAGCTGGACATATAGGCGCGTTCTGATATCCGCTCGATAGCAACAGCTTGCGCATTCATGCAAACATCAAGGCTGGCATAACCAACCGCACCGATCATTAGTGCTACGAATAATTGCTCTCGAGTGTCACTAAGCCCAACGCCAATCGGTCCTAAACACATAACTACTGCAGACAAATAAGCAACTGGTCTTGAACCAAAGGTGTGAATCAATCTTCCCGCCAGCTGTGCCCCAACAATTGCGCCAAATGGGGTGCCAAGAAGCACTAAACCAAAAACACCGTTGCTCATCTGTAATGATTCTTTAATCTCTGGAATTCGGGGAACCCATCCCATTGAAACAATTCCCATCACACCAAAGGTCAACCAAGTTGAATTCCGCGCTCGCAATGCTAGAGATAACTTCACCAAATAACTCTAGCGGCAAGACATGTAGAAAGTGTCTCCCCAGAAATCTGCACTTAACAGCGGGTCCATGGCAGCAAATAAACATCTTGAACTTGAATAGGAAGAAGGTTTTTCAAGTACAATTGCCGCCGCACGTCGTCAAAGTGACATCGAGCCCGGGTGACGAATCCGGGCTCGATGTTTTTTACTAGGACTGACGGGACTTGAACCCGCGACCGGCACGTCGTCATAGTGCTGCTCTATCCACTGAGCTACAGCCCTAGCCCAGCCAAAATAAACAATTCAGAATAAATAATTGTTGGTTTTCCACAATGAAATAGGTTTTATAAATGGAGCCCCCCGTCGGGATTGAACCGACGACCTTCCGCTTACAAGGCGGATGCTCTACCACTGAGCTAGGGAGGCATGCTTTTTGATCAGCAAGGCGGAATACTAGCCACCATGAAGCAGCAGCTCACCGCCACCGTGGCCGATCCAGATCTGCTATTTCTGCCCTGGGAGATTCCACTCGAACAATGGGATGAAGACACTGTTGCCCCGATTGCTCGGGGTATTTCGCGACATATCGTGAGATTTGTAAAGGTCAACAATGCAATTTATGCGGTAAAGGAAACAGTTGATGAGTTTGCACTTCGCGAATATGAAATGTTGAACAAACTACAAGAACTTGACGTGCCATGTGTTGAGCCGGCTGGAATTGTGCAAGGCAGATCTGATTCGGCGGGCAATCCCCTGGGTGCCGCATTGCTTACTAAACACCTAACTTTTTCTCTGCCTTATCGCGCGCTATTTTCAACCACGCTACGGCCACAAGTTGCCGAGAAGTTTTTAGATGCGCTGGCGCTGCTTTTAGTTCGACTGCATCTGAATGGTTTTCTCTGGGGCGACTGTTCGCTATCCAATACTTTGTTTAGGCGAGATGCGGGTTCGTTTGCCGC
>JBJOHY010000064.1:0-6594 GCA_046047475.1 Actinomycetota bacterium
AAGACGCCATAATTAGGTAAATGATGTTTGAAATATTTGGCAACCACTTTTCCTTGATGGAGCACGGCGGCGGCATTTCGATCTTGATCCAAATAGCCAACTACAACTGGCAGGTCACCGCAGCCTGCCTTAGCAAGATCTGTTGCGAGTTGACTAACTGCAGCAACTGCTGCCTCTCGAAAACTGGGACGAAGGCTCAGATCTTCAATTGGGTATCCGGTTAGCACCATTTCGGGTGCAACTAGCAAATCTGAAGCTGCCGCATGAGCAGCCTGGGCAGCTTGAATAATTAACACAGAATTTCCAACCAGATCGCCAACGATTGGGTCTAGTTGTGCCAGCGCTAGCCTAAAATTGCTCACCAGGCGAGCGTAATTGGTCAGCTTCACCCTGCCAATCGAGGGCAGGTGGAGTTATCAACAAAGACAAGGCAGACTTAAGGCATGGATAAGCAAACAGAGTATGTGTTACGAGCAATCGAAGAGCGTGACATTCGGTTCGTAAGGCTGTGGTTCACCGATGTTTTGGGCTTCCTCAAGTCGGTCGCGATTGCCCCAGCCGAGTTAGAGAATGCCTTCACTGAGGGGATTGGCTTTGATGGCTCCGCAATCGAAGGCTTTACTCGAGTAACTGAATCAGACATGGTTGCCATGCCGGACCCCGCTACTTTTCAAATGCTGCCCTGGCGTGGTTCGCAACAAGGCGTTGCTCGAATGTTCTGCGATATCAAACTGCCAGATGGCTCACCTTCCTATGCTGACACCAGACAAGTGCTCAAGCGCTCATTAGACAAAGCAGCAAAGATGGGATTTACCTTTTACACCCATCCAGAAATCGAATTCTTTTTATTCAAAGGTGAGCGCGAAGAAGGAAAGCCGCCAACACCATCAGATAATGCGGGATTCTTTGACCACACGCCACAGGGTGCGGATAATGATTTTCGTCGCGCAGCCATTACCACGCTGGAGCAGATGGGAATCTCAGTTGAGTTCTCACATCACGAAGGTGCCCCAGGCCAACAGGAGATCGATCTGCGTTACGCCGATGCGCTAACTACCGCCGACAACATCATGACCTTTAGATTGGTGATGAAAGAAGTTGCGCTACAACAAGGCTTGTATGCATCGTTTATGCCAAAGCCGCTACGCGATCATCCTGGCTCTGGTATGCACACCCATATGTCGCTGTTTGAAGGCGACACAAATGCATTTTATGAAGCCGGCGCTCGCTACCAGCTATCCAAGGTAGGTCGCAGTTTTATTGCCGGAATTTTGACTCATGCGCCGGAGATTACGGCCGTGACCAATCAATGGGTGAATTCATATAAGCGACTATTTGGTGGCGGCGAAGCGCCATCTCACGTTTGCTGGGGTCATAACAACCGTTCCGCGCTAGTTCGAGTGCCAATGTATAAACCAGATAAGGCGCAATCCACTCGAATCGAATATCGAGCATTTGATAGCGCAGTAAATCCTTATTTGGCATTTGCGGTAACGCTTTCAGCCGGACTTAAAGGAATAGAGCACGGCTACGAACTTCCAAGCGAAGCTGAAGATGATGTTTGGTCGCTCACCGATGCTGAACGCCGCGCGATGGGAATCGCTTCGCTACCGGGATCATTAAGCGAAGCACTGAACCTGATGGAGAAAAGCGAATTAGTTGCTGAAGCGCTAGGTGAGCATGTGTTTGATTTCTTCTTGCGCAACAAGCGAGCTGAGTGGAATGACTATCGTCAGCAAGTTAGTGAATGGGAATACAAGAAATATCTGCTTCACTAGTGAGTCAACGTGACGCGTGATATTGGAATCAATACCAAACTCATTCAAGCTGGAGTTTTTGATCTAGTTTCGCTGAACTCTCAAATTTCGTCTGCAAACTTATCAACGCAGAAACTCGATCAGATTTTGGCGCTAGCAGCGACAGCGGCCAATCCCGACGCAGTTATCTCAGAATTGATGGATAATCCAACTTGGTTAGAACTAGATTCCATCAAGTTAGCTAAGTTAGTGCTATTGCTTGGCGCATCGGACGCAATTGGTAACTGGTTAAAACATCGGCCAAATTTGCTTCCAGCACTTGAACTGCCCCGGCCTTTGAACAGTGAAGAATTAATTGCTGATTTTCTTAACTCCGTAGCTGGACTAGTTGATGCGCCAGCCCGCTCTGCCTTAAAGCAGCGATATCAACAACAGGTAGTGGCTATTGCGGCTAGAGACTTATCCGGTGAAAACGATTTTGTGCAAGTTAGTGAAGAGTTAACCTGGTTAGCCGATGCAGTGCTATCGGCGGCATTAGATATTTCGCAGCGGGAGCAGCCACAATTTGCAGCCCAGGGAACATTGGCAATTTTGGCCTTGGGCAAAACTGGCGGTATCGAACTTAATTACATATCAGACGTTGATGTGATTTTTATCGGCGCTGCCGCAGCTGAGGTAACTGAAGATGTTGCGATGTCGGCGATGGCAAAAATTGCCAGCTCAGTTATTCGAATCTGTAGTGAACCAACCGCTGATGGCGTTATCTGGCCAGTTGATGCAGCGCTTAGACCAGAAGGAAAAGCAGGTGCATTAGTTAGGACGATTTCTAGCTATGTCAGTTACTACGAGCGCTGGGCTGAAACCTGGGAGTTTCAAGCACTATTGAAGGCTCGGTTCAGCGCTGGCGATCAGGAACTTGCAACACAATTCATAAATCGAACTTCGCCGTTAGTTTGGGAAGCCGTGAGTAAGCCCAATTTTGTAACTAATGCTCGAGCGATGCGAACTCGAGTTGAAGAGAATATTTCAGATAAAGAACAAGGACGCCAACTAAAACTTGGCCGTGGTGGCCTTCGGGATATTGAATTCACTGTTCAACTTCTGCAACTAGTACATGCTCGCGCTGATGAATCGTTGCGCACTGGAAATACACTGCAAGGGCTGGCTGCATTAGCCAAGGGCGGCTACGTCGGCCGCAAAGATGCTGAAGTTATGCGAAATCACTACATCTGGTTGCGCACATTGGAGCATCGACTGCAATTGCGGCAGTTGCAGCGCACTCACGTTCTGCCAACTGCTACAAGCGAACTGCGAATAATTGGTCGAGCGATGGGGCTGAAGCAAGAACCTGCCCAAGAACTAATTAACGCATGGGAGAGCACGGCGAATCAGGTGAGAAACCTGCACGAGAAACTCTTCTATCGTCCGTTGCTTGATGCTGTAGCAGTCTTGCCAAGTGAAGCAATTCGGTTAAGTGAATCGGATGCGTTGACTCGATTAACTGCGTTGGGTTATCAAGATGCCAGATCTGCGTTAAGGCATATCGAGGCATTAACAAATGGATCACAGCGCCGAGCGGCAATTCAACGCACACTGTTACCGGTAATGCTCCATTGGTGGTCAAGTGGCCCAAATCCAGATCGATCACTGCTGGCTTTTAGACGGCTGAGTGAAGCGCTCGGTGACAGCCCGTGGTTTTTGAGTTCACTGCGCGATGACGCCCAAATCGCTGAGCGAGTGGCGCGAGTAACTGGCGCAAGTGAGTTTTTGGTTGACTTGTTGCTTCGCGCACCAGAATCACTAGCCATGTTGTCAAGCGATGAGGAGCTTCTACCTAAAGAATCTGCCGAACTACAAGTTGAGGCTAAGGCAATTGCCGATAGGTACGCAGCAGACACTGCAAGAGCCATAGGTGCGCTTCGATCCTTGCGACGCCGGGAATTGGTTCGCATTGCTGCTGCATCTATTTTGGATTTAGTGCAGATTGAACAAGTGGGTAGTGCAATAACAACGATTAACAAAGTGGTGTTAGATGCTTCACTAAGCGTAATCATCAATCAGGTTGCTAATGAAATTGGTGGTGAAATTCCAACCGAATTTGCCATTATTGGAATGGGTAGATTTGGTGGCGGCGAGCTTGGCTTTAGTAGCGATTTAGATGTGGTCTTTGTTCATCAACCAAAACCGGGGATTGATGAGACGGTAGCAACTCCAATTGCGACCAAAATTGCCTCCGAGCTGCGCTCAGTCTTAATGGCACCGCATCCAGATCCGGCAATCGAATTAGATGCTGATTTGCGACCAGAAGGGAAAAAGGGAGCTTTAGTTCGTACCTTGGACAGCTACCGAGCGTATTACCAGCGCTGGTCAATCACCTGGGAGAGCCAAGCCTTACTTCGGGCCGATTATGTTGCCGGAAGTCAAAGTGTCGCTGAGCAATTTCTAGAAATTATTAATCCACTCCGTTGGCCAAAAACTGGATTTAGCATCGATCAAGTTAGAGATGTCAGATTACTCAAAGCTCGAATGGAAGCAGAACGACTACCTAAGGGAGCTGATCCAGCGTTACATTTGAAGCTGGGTAAAGGGGGCTTAAGTGATGTCGAGTGGGTGGCGCAGTTAATTCAGTTACGCCATGCGGCAACCTACGCAGAGCTTCAGCAAACTAGCACGATTGGAACCCTCGAAGCAGCAACCAAACTGGGATTAATTTCTGCAGAAGATGCTGCATTGCTAATTGCAGCCTGGCGACTAAGCAGTCAGATTAGAAATGGCTTTATTTTGAGTATGGGCAGAAGCTCAGATTCAATTCCGATTGATCAACAGGAATTGCGCACCTTGGCTTACCTGTTGGGATATCAGATAGAAAATAGTAGCCAGTTAGTAGAAGAGTATTTGCGCACCGCCAGGCGAGCCCGTGAAGTTTTTGAACGCTTGTTTTACGATTCTTAATCTGGAATCTGATCAAGCAGTTCTTGTGATAGCGGAGTTTTCAGTGCCAAAATTGCTTTTAATCTAATTGGCAGGGGCAACCTGGTGTAGCCGGAAGTTTCAAGGGCGCCCTGTCCTTCACCGCGAATTAAGAATCTAGCAAAGGGCAGTGCGCCATTGTCAGCACCAGATTCACATGCCATGACATGAGCAATGCCTACAGCTGGCCAGCCGGACTTGAAATTCGATGGATCGATCAGCGGATCTGAAAGTGGCTCGTCTACTACTCCGCCATACCCAATTGAGGCGAACATCTGGTTTGGATTTGATCGATCAATAGTTGAAGTTGCGATACCGCGCATGGTGTAAACCGGCTCTGGCACCAAAATATCACCGTCATTAACCACCATATTGGCAACGTTTAGCCCATTGATAACTGCAGTTCCGAGCGGCACAATTCCAAAAGCACCTTCAATATTGAACATCTCAGTTGCTAGATCGTAAAGTGTTGGAAAATTCTGCTCTCCAGTTATGGAATCAGTAGGACGAAGATTGCCCCCACCTACTTCACTTGCCCAAGTAGTCATAGCCAATACCGCAGAGGACTTCTGTTTAGATCCAAGTTTGATAACTGGAACTGAATCAAGTTGGAAGTCTGGATTTAATTCTTGAATGATCGGATCATTCCAATTGGTAATGCTTCCATCGAGCAAGCCACCAATGGCTCTAGCATCCAGCGCAAGACCTTCAAGGCCGGTAACTTGCAATGAAATAGTTGCAGGGATTCCATATGCAGGTGATAGCAGTACCTCACTGGCAGGGCATCGCTGATTAAAGAGTGAAATCTCAGCTGAGGTTGGCGTGCTGTCGGAGATCAAGACTTCAGCTGACGTATCTCCAGGAGAGAAGTTAACGACGTGTTCTGGACATGCGGTTAGTAGGCTATCAGCGATTAGGAAAAAGTTATCTCCTAGTTCGGCTGGCCCGTCAACGTTGGTATTTGCAACCTCACAATTAATAGTTGCTTCAGCTTGACCAGCTAACACTTCAGGTGGAAGCGGCGGCGTACAAGATGCAACCAATATTGCAACAATTCCTAGCCCAACAAATTTAACCGATTTCACATTTCCCCTTACTGAGCCAGAATTCTAAACAGCGCGAGCGGCTCAGTGCCACTCGCGCTGTTTAGCAGATAACTATGGGCGAGTTGCCTTTGCAATCTGACTTAGTGCATAGGTTTGAATCTTGCCTGATAGCGCGTTGTACTTAACGGCAGCAGCTCGGGTTGGACCGCAGGTCTTTAGAACATACTCTGCGAATTCAATTACGCCCTTTGCTGGCTTTTTAGGCATGATGTAATAGGTGTAGATACCAAGCTGATAAGCACCCTTGATCTTGGAAACCTTGAAGCGTATGTTTACGAAACCTCGGGAACCTGGCGCTGGCTGTGAAGCTAGGAACAGGTTAGTAGCTTGCAGGGTTGGTGCAATGAACTGCCCAACACCGTTTTGTACCTTTGCTAGCGGCATGCCGCCAGTTGAAGCATCGGCATAATCAACGTATCCGATTGAGTTAGTGGTGTTCTTAACTGAAGTCATTACGCCTTGATTACCTGATGAGCCAATGCTGCCAGCTGGCTGGAATGCAGTGTTGAAAACACCAACTTCTTTCCAGTCACTTGAGTGCTGCTGTAGGTATTGGGTGAAGTTTTGAGTGGTACCAGAAGAGTCCGATCGATAAACCACGACGATGGACGCATCTGGCAATTTAGCATTCTTATTATTTCGCTTAATTGACTTATCATTCCACTTAGTTACCTTGCCGCTGAAAATATCGGTTAGGTTCTGTGAAGTTAGATTTAGGTTTCTGACGCCAGGGACATTAAATGGGAAAGTAATTGGTGCGC
>JBJOHY010000065.1:0-11163 GCA_046047475.1 Actinomycetota bacterium
CATAAAGCTACGGTCTTCGTGGCAATAAAAATATGAAAAAGGAGAATCCTTTGCGCAGGATTATCAAGATTGCATCAGTACTTTTTGCTGGTGCACTAGTTCTAGCTGCTTGCTCAAGCAGTGACGAGACAACTGATGCTGGCACAGATGCTCCAGTGGTCAAGGTCGGTTTGGCTTATGACTCTGGTGGTCGTGGTGACGGTACCTTCAACGATGCAGCAGCAGCCGGTGTAGACCGTGCCGTTTCTGAATTCGGTGTTGAAGTTAATGAGGTTGAAGCAGCTGATTCTGATGGCGACCCAGAGCGCGCTGAGCGACTACGCCTACTGGCAGCAGATGGTTACAACCCAGTTATCGCAGTTGGTTTCGCATACAGTGCAGCACTAGCTGAAGTTGCTCCAGAATTTCCAGACACTACTTTCGGCATCGTCGACTCAGTCGTTGATGCGCCAAACGTTGCTAGCTTGATCTTCGCAGCCGAACAAGGTTCATTCCTTGTTGGAACAATTGCTGCAACCGCATCAAAGTCAGGCAAAGTTGGCTTCATTGGTGGTATGGAAATTGACCTAATCAAGGCTTTCCAAGCCGGATATGAACAAGGTGCTAAGGCTGTTAATCCAGATATTGAGATCCAGGTTGCATACATGGGTCCAGCTGGTGATAACAGTGCTTGGAATGCGCCAGACCGCGCCAAGATTGCAACTGAAGGCATGATCGACAGCGGCGTTGACATTGTTTACGCAGCAGCTGGTGGTTCAGGTCTAGGTATGCATCAAGCAATCGCAGCAGCTGGTGGCTCCGCCGCTGGTTACTGGGGAATCGGTGTTGACTCTGACGAGTATGTGCTTCCAGCACGTGCTGAGTTCAAAGACAACATCATCACCTCAATGCTAAAGCGAGTAGACGTATCGGTTTATGAAGTTATCAAGAGTGTGGTTGATGGTGCTCCACTATCAGGCATTCAGAACTTCGATCTAAGCCGTGAGGGTGTGGGTTACTCTTCATCAAACCCAGCAGTTGCACCTCTAGCAACTGTTGCTGACGAATATGCCGCAAAGATTGTAAGCGGTGAAATCGTCGTCAGCAGCACGCTCGACTAATTTGACTGAGCATTCATAGAGTGCTTAGCGGTAGGCTCGGGTTGGCGTAAGTCAGCCCGGGCCTACTTTTATAACTGGCAACAAGGAGAGAGATTTTGCTAGCAGTCCAATTACAGGGAATCTGGAAGCGATTTCCAGGCGTAATTGCAAACAGTGATATCAACCTAAAGGTTGAAAGTGGAACAGTGCATGCCATTGTTGGTGAGAATGGGGCTGGCAAATCGACTTTAATGAAGATTCTCTACGGGATGCAGAAAGCTGATGAAGGCACTATCTCGGTAAATGGATCTGAAATTGTTTTTAATTCACCCTCCGATGCCATTGATGTTGGTATTGGCATGGTGCATCAGCATTTTATGTTGGCAGATAATTTCACGGTCTTAGAAAATGTGGTTTTAGGCAGCGAACCACGCAGTGGCGTGGCGCTAGATTTCAATGCAGCTCGAACCAAAATAAATCAGATCTCTAATAGCTACGGGTTGGAGATTAATGCTGACGCGCTGGTGGGCGACCTTGGAGTGGGCGATAGGCAGCGTGTTGAGATTTTGAAAGTGCTTTATCGTGGTGCAAAAACGTTAATTTTGGATGAGCCAACCGCGGTTTTGGTGCCGCATGAAGTTGATGAGTTGTTTGAGGCGCTGCGTGGGCTTAAGGCCGAAGGAATCACGATTATCTTTATTAGCCATAAACTTGATGAAGTGCTCGAGATTGCTGATGAGATTACAGTTATCCGTCGCGGCACCACAGTTGCAACTTTGAATCCAAAAACTGAAAAAGTAACCGCTGAGCATCTGGCTGAATTAATGGTTGGCAGCGAATTGCCAACGCCAGAAACCCGTGGCTCTACCGTGACTGATCGAGTGGTGCTATCGGTCAGCGGACTTACCGCAAAAAATAAAGAGGGCAAAGAAGAGATCTCTGATCTAACTTTTCAGATTCGTGCGGGTGAGATTTTAGGAATTGCCGGAGTTGAAGGTAACGGTCAATCGGAATTGGTTGAAGCGATTATGGGCACTCGTGCAGCTAGTGGTGAGATTTCAATAAATGGCATCAAAGTTGATCACTTGGATACCAGAACTAGAAGAAATCTTGGTGTCGCTTACATCCCAGAAGATCGATCTAGATTGGCGCTATTGCTAGATGCACCGCTTTGGGAGAATCGAATGCTGGGACATCAAACTCAATCACCAAATGCCAAGGGTTTTATTTTGACGCCAAAAAGCGCTAAACAAGACACATTACGAATTATTAATGAGTTTGACGTTAGAACTCCTGGTATTGACGTGTTGGCAAGTGCTTTATCTGGTGGAAATCAGCAAAAACTAATTGTTGGCAGAGAGATGTCTGGAAATCCAATTTTGTTAGTGGCATCGCATCCAACTCGCGGTGTGGACGTCGGTGCTCAAGCTGCGATTTGGGATGAGCTACGTGGTGCTCGAGAAAAAGGACTTGCTGTTCTCTTGATCTCAGCAGACTTAGATGAATTGATCGGACTTAGTGACTCAATCAAAGTCATTTTGCGCGGCAAATTTGTGGCTGATGCTGATCCTGCCACCGTAACTCCACAGGAGTTAGGTAATGCGATGACTGGTGCGGTTAAGGCAGGCAAGTAATGCTGAAGCGACTAGATACCCTGTTAGCACCACTATTTGCGGTGATTTTTTCGGTTGCATTTGCTTCAATAATTTTGATCGCATTTGGTGCAAATCCGATTGATACTTTCGTTCGAATGTTTGAGTATGCCACAACTCCAAGAAGCAGCGCTCTTATTCTCAATAGCGCAACCACCTATTACTTCAGTGCGGTGGCAGTAGCAATTGGATTCAAGATGAATTTGTTCAACATTGGTGTCAACGGTCAGTATCGACTTGCAACTGCAGTAGCGGCGCTGGTTGCCGGCTATGTCACCTTCCCAGGATTTATTGGAATCCCAGTAATTATTGTGATCTCAATGCTGGTAGGTGCGGCTTGGGCCGGAATTG
The DNA here is from genome assembly GCA_046047475.1 of Actinomycetota bacterium. Classification (GTDB taxonomy): domain Bacteria; phylum Actinomycetota; class Actinomycetes; order S36-B12; family UBA5976; genus AcAMD-5. Next base: position 3,083 of record JBJOHY010000065.1, read on the forward strand.
CAGCATGGTTAAAAGTGGTGCGTGGAGTTAGCGAAGTTATTTCAACAATTATGTTGAACTTTATCGCGATTGGTTTAATTGCTTATTTGATGGCACCGACCGTGTTGGGTGTGCAGACTGCGGAAAATGTGATTGGGACGCCAATAATTCCAGAAGGAAATCGCATTCCTGGAATTCCGTTTGGTTCGGCGCCAATTCCAATCTACGGCATGATTTTGCTAGCGATCGCACTAGGTGTTGCCTACTGGTTCATTCTTAATCGAACTAGATTTGGCTTTGATCTACGCGCTGTAGGAATGTCGCCAACCGCTGCGGTTGCAAGTGGTGTGAACGTCAAGCGTATGACGGTTTATGCAATGCTGCTCTCTGGTGCCGTTGCTGGATTAGTTGGATTGCCGCTACTGCTTGGTGCGCAGTACACATTTACGGTTAATTTCCCAGGCAATTATGGATTCACTGGAATTGCGATCGCGCTTCTGGGACGAAATCATCCAGTTGGCATTGCCTTTGGTGCTCTACTTTGGGCGTTCTTGGATGTAAGTGCGCAGATTTTGGATCTGATTGGGGTGCCAAGGGAAATCATTGTGATCATGCAAGGCGTTATCGTGCTTAGCGTTGTTATCGCTTATGAAGTTTCTCGCCGCATCAAGGTAAAGCGACAGCAGGCAGCTGTTGGATCGGCAGGTCAATAATGACTGCAGTTTTTAGCGTGATGCGAAGTTCAGTTTCGCGCCGAGTGAAAATTCTGGTTGTTTTGATTTCACTTCTAGCAACATTGTCGTTAGTACGAATCTGGTCTGATGTGCTCGACCTAACTAGCCGCGGCACTATCTCCGCAGCGCTTGGCTTGGCAGTACCAATTGGTCTTGCCGGATTAGGTGGTCTTTGGGCCGAGCGGGCCGGTGTGGTCAATATTGGTCTTGAAGGAATGATGATTCTCGGCACCTTCGGTGCTGGTTGGCTTGGTTGGCAACATGGTCCTTGGGCCGGGCTTGCTGGCGCATTAATGTTTGGATTATTCGGGGCAGCCTTATTTGCGCTCGCAACAATTACTTTTGGCGTTGATCAAATCATTGCCGGTACCGCTATGAACATTCTCGGTTTAGGTTTTGCCCAATTTTTTGCCCAGATCGCATTCGCTGATGCACCTGGTGGTGGACCAACTCAATCTCCATCAATATCTGCACTGCCAACTTTTACTTTGGATTCAGTATCTGATCCGCTGGTAGAACTTCACCGCGAGGGATATTTCATTATCTCTGAAATTGCTGGATTTATCTCTGGAGTGGTTTTCCGCTTATCAATTTTGACAGTGATCGCAGCTGGCTTGTTTATCGCAACCGGTTACATTTTGTGGCGTACACCGTTTGGCTTGCGCCTACGTTCAGTTGGTGAAAATCCGCATGCAGCAGATTCGCTTGGTGTGAATGTATATCTTTACAAATATATTGGCGTGTTGACCTCAGGAGTTTTAGCAGCGCTAGGCGGCGCATTCCTTGCGATCGCCGCTAGCGGTGTTTATCGTGAAGGACAAACAGGTGGTCGAGGATTTATTGGCTTGGCAACCATGATCTTTGGTAATTGGCGCCCAGGTGGCACCGCACTTGGCGCAGGAGTATTTGGCTATATCGATGCGCTACAGCTGCGAGATGCAAATGGAACGGCAATGCGTGCGGTGGTGTTACTTGGTGCACTTGTTTTATTTGTGATCGCCATAATTGCGCTTCGCACTAAGCGCTATCAGACGATGTTTGCGTTAGGAGTTATTTCCGCTGCGCTAATTAGTTGGTTCTTGGTGACCACACAGCTACCTCGTGAGATCGCGCTAGTTGCTCCTTATTTAGCAACTCTACTGGTGCTGGCATTTGCTTCCCAGCGCCTTCGGCCACCGGCAGCAGATGGCATTCCTTATCGAAAAGGCGACAGTAAATGAGTGAGATCGACTGGGATTTATTGTGGGCAAATGCTCGCCGAATGCTAGATCATGCTTACTGCCCTTATTCGAATTTTCCAGTTGGTGCTGCTGCCGTTACTACTGATGGCAGATTAGTGACTGGTTGCAATGTGGAGAATGCGTCGTATGGCTTAGGGCTTTGCGCAGAGTGTGGTTTAGTTAGCGATCTGGCAAGTAAAGGAGGCGGCAAACTTGCCGCCATGGTGGTAGTTGCAAGTGATGGCCAGCCAGTTGCACCATGTGGCAGATGTCGTCAGCTGCTCTGGGAGCATGGTGGGAAAACTATGCAAATAATGTCTACGGAGGGCCCGATTCCATTTGCGACGCTGCTGCCAGACGCATTTGGACCTGAAGATCTGGCAACGCGTAGTAATTCATGATTGAGCCATTTTCAGTCGTAGATTTAATCGCCACTAAACGAGATTTTGGCGAGTTAACTAAAGCCGAAATCGATTGGATTATTGACGCCTACGTTCGTGGCGTGGTTGCGGATGAGCAGATGTCGGCAATGGCAATGGCTATCTTGTTAAATGGCATGCAGATGCGCGAAATTGTTGATTGGACGCAAGCCATGATCAATAGTGGTGAGCGATTGGATTTCTCAAGTCTGTCCGCGCCAACCGTTGATAAGCATTCAACTGGTGGCGTGGGTGACATGATCACGCTGCCCTTAGCACCGCTGGTTGCTTCATACGGAGCTGCTGTGCCACAGTTATCGGGTCGGGGTTTAGGTCACACTGGTGGCACGCTAGATAAATTGGAATCAATTCCAGGCTGGCAAGCAAATTTATCTAACGAACAGATGTTGGCAGTGCTGAAAGAGGTCGGGGCGGTTATCTGCGCTGCTGGTGCTGGCCTTGCACCAGCAGATAAGAAGCTGTACGCACTTCGTGATGTGACGGGAACTGTGCCAGCAATTCCGCTAATCGCATCTTCAATTATGAGCAAAAAAATTGCCGAAGGCACTTCAGCATTAGTGCTGGATGTGAAAGTTGGTTCTGGTGCATTCATGAAATCAATTGAGCAGGCAACGCAGCTGGCTCAAACAATGGTGACAATCGGAAATGCCGCTGGCGTAAAGACCACTGCGCTGCTAACTAACATGGAGCAACCACTTGGTAAAGCTGCTGGTAATGCGCTAGAAGTGCAACAGGCAATAGAGGTGCTATCTGGCGGCGGCCCAACTGACGTCGTGCAGCTCACTACCGAATTAGCTAAAAAGATGTTGGAATTAGTAGGAATAACTGGAGTTGATCCAGCTGAGAATCTAAATAACGGCAAAGCTCTTGCCAAATGGCAGCAAATGATTGCTGCCCAGCAAGGTGATTTAACAAAGCCGTTGCCAACAGCAAAACATCAGCATGAGATTGTCGCAGGATCAACTGGAGTAATAACAAAATTTGATGCGCTAGCAGTCGGAATTGCTGCCTGGCGTCTTGGTGCTGGTCGGAGTAGAAAAGAAGATCTGGTTCAAGCCGCTGCAGGTGTTACTTGGCAAATTGAGTTAGGTCAAAAAGTTACTGCCGGCCAGCCAATTATGACCCTACATACTGATGAACCAACCCGGTTTGAGTCTGCACTTAATGCACTTACGGCTGCGGTTGAGATAACTCCAGATGGCAACGTAGCCAAACCAGAACTTATTTTGGGTCGAATAGGAGAGTAATGCCAAAACATATTAATCAACCAACTGCTATTGAGGTACCAGGTGGCAAAGAGATACTGGAGTTTGTTGGCATAGTCAATTCAGGTAACGCTGATGTTTCAGTTGCCAAAATGGTGGCACCACCAAATTGGACTGAACCGTTTCAAACGCCAAAATTTGATGAAATTACCCTGGTACTACGAGGCAAAGTTCAGATCGAGCACGCTGACGGTATAACAATAGTTAATGCTGGTGAAGCGATAATTACGAAAGCTGGGGAGCGTATTCGTTACTCGACGCTCGATGTTGAAACTGAATATGTGGCAATCTGTTTGCCGGCATTTTCACCGCAGTTAGTAAATCGCGAGGAATAAAAAATCCGGCGCAACGATTTCGCTACGCCGGATTTTTTAGTTAAAACTAGATTCCAAATAGAATCTCAATTGGATACTTCGCAAAGTAGATAAAGAATGCACCGGCAGCTACCCACATCATTGGATGAATGTCTTTAGCTTTACCAGTGAATGCCTTTAGCAATACGTGAGTTACGAAACCAGCACCAATTCCTACTGCAATTGAGTAGGTGAATGGCATCAAGATGATGGTTAGGAATGCTGGCAGCGCGATTGTTACATCGGTCCAATCAATATCCTTGATCTGCGTCATCATCAAGAAACCAACCACAATCAAAGCTGGGGTAGCTGCTTCGTAGGGCACAAGTGCTACTAGCGGTGAGAGGAAAGTCGATAACAGGAAGGCAATGCCAGTAACAACAGATGCCAATCCAGTTCGAGCACCTTCACCAACACCAGATGCGGATTCGATGTAGGAAGTGTTTGATGAAACACCAGCTGCGCCACCTGCAACTGCAGCAAGTGAGTCAACTAGCAAGATGCGATCGGCGCTTGGGATGTTGCCATTGCTGTCAGTAAGTCCAGCCTCAGCGCTAATTGCGGTCATGGTTCCCATGGTGTCGAAGAAGTCAGTAATCAACAACGAGAACACCAACAGACCAGCAGTTAGCAGACCTGCTGTTGCGAAGCCACCAAGCAGATCAAACTGACCAAGCAGTCCGAAGTCAGGTGTTGAAACAAATGAATCTGGAATTGAAGGGACATTTAGACCCCAGCCACTTGGATTATTTTCTTCTGGCGACACAAACGCCGGGCCTATTTCGTAAACTGCTTCCAGAATGACAGCTAGTACTGTGGCACCAACCACACCAATCAAGATAGCGCCACGTACTTTTCGCGCATACAGAATTGAAATGGTTAGCACGCCCAAGATGAAGACCAGAACTGGCCAGCCAACGAGTTTGTCACCAACACCAAGAGTTAGCGGCGGTACCGCGGATTGAGTCCAACGAACGAAGCCAGCATCAACTAAACCAATTAGTGCAATGAAGAGACCAATTCCAACTGAAATGGCAACTTTTAGTTGTCGTGGAATGGCTTTAAATACTGCAACGCGGAATCCGGTGAGTACCAATACAGTAATAATCAAGCCTTCCAGCACGACCAATCCCATAACTTCATTCCATGACATGTAGTTAGCAGCAATTCGAGCTACGAAAGCATTGATGCCAAGTCCGGTTGCAAGTGCAAGCGGGAAGTTAGCGGCGGCACCCATCAGAATTGTTAGCACGCCAGCAACTAATGCAGTTGCAGCAGCAATCATTGGCAGATTTGGCGCTTCGCCTCCGGCCAAGAACTGCCCGTTGATATCTGGGGTGTAGCCGAGAATTAGTGGGTTGAGAACGATGATGTAAGCCATCGTGAGAAAAGTGACTAATCCGCCGCGGATTTCAGTTCCGACGGTGGTGCCACGCTGTTTTAGTTTGAACATGCTTTCCAGCACGGGTCCTCCTGGGACTTCTCGTTAGGTTAGAACCGGAGAAGGGGCGGGGAAGCCCGGTTTGGTGCGAGCCTAGGACTTTTTGTAGGTTACTTGCGCGTTGAGTGGGTGGGTGGCGTGTTACAAATGGGTTTCATCGGCTTAGATAGGAGCACGATGCTTACATTTGACCAAATCAAGACCTTGCCCAAGGCGGTGCTGCACGACCACCTGGATGGGGGACTTAGGCCATCCACGCTGGCTGAGTTGGCTGCCGAGACTGGTTATCGCAATCTGCCTACTTCTGATCCAACTGAGTTGGCCAAATGGATTCGTGATGCCTGCGATTCTGGTTCACTAGAAACTTACCTTGAGACTTTTCAACATACCGTTGGCGTAATGCAGAGTTTTGCCACCATTGAAAGAGTGGCGTATGAATGCGCAGTAGATCACGCAAACGATGGTGTGGTTTATGCTGAAATTCGGTTTGCCCCAGAGCTACATCAAGCTAACGGCTTATCCCTAGATGAAATAGTTGATGCAGTAGTTACCGGATTTGCTCGTGGTGAAAAAGATATGGCAGCAGCCGGAAAACCAATTGTGGTGCGTACCTTATTAACCGCGATGCGAACTGCTGCTCGCTCAACCGAAATCGCCGAGCTGGCAATTAGATGGCGTAATCGTGGTGTAGTGGGATTTGATATTGCCGGTAAAGAAGCGGGTTATCCACCGTCTCGTCACTTGGATGCATTTGATGAGATTCATCGAGCTAATTTCCATATGACCATTCATGCTGGCGAAGCATTTGGTTTGCCATCTATTTGGGAAGCTGTGCAAGTTTGTGGGGCGGATCGATTAGGACACGGCGTCAGAATTATTGATGATATTAAGTTGGCAGCAGATGGTACGTATGAAATGGGTGAGTTAGCACATTACGTCAGAGATAAACGTGTTCCGCTTGAGCTTTGTCCGGTATCCAATGTTCACACTGGTGCGGCAAAAAGTATTGCGGAACATCCAATTACCACACTAACTAAATTGGGCTTTAGGGCAACCGTAAATACCGATAACCGATTAATGTCCCAAACTTCAATGTCAAATGAGATGTATCTACTTCACACTGAAGCCGGGTTTACTCTGGAGCAGTTGCGTTGGCTGACGATTAATGCGATGAAAAGTGCCTTTATTCCGTTTGATCAACGACTAGCAATTATCAATGACATTGTGAAACCTGGATACGCAGCAGCAATTGCCAAATATTCTTAGAATCCTTGCGGATGCCACACAGTCTTGATTTCAAGCCAAGTCTTCATTGCTTGATATCCATCATTAAAGTCCCGCAACACTCGCTTTAGATTTATTGCTGCCTCTGATTCCAACTTCGTTTTAAAGTTGTCATCCGTCACACCAGAAAGATCTATGCCATCAACCTCTAAATGAGATGCTAACCAAGTAGCGATTTCATCGCTGTCGCAGGTCAGTAAGTTCACTACACCAGCTGGCAGATCTGAAGTGGCCAGCACTTCGGCGAAGGAAACTGCTACTAGCGGTGCAGATTGTGGTGCTAGTGCTACCACAGTATTTCCACTCACAATTGCGGCGCAGATTTGATCCACAATGGCCATCAGCGGAGGTTGCTCTGCTACCACAATAGCAATCACGCCAGTTGGCTCTGGTATCGAGAAATTGAAGTAGGGACCTGCGACCGGATTTGCCGAACCATTAGTCATGGCTAATTTATCTGACCAGCCGGAGTACCAAATAATTCGATCAATCGCTTCGGTTACTTGATCTGCTGGGTTTTTCACGCCAGCGGACTTAAGTTCTTCGACAAATTGGGCAGATCTACCTTGCAGCATCTCAGCCATTCGATAAAGAATCTGACCGCGGTTATATGCAGTTGCAGCTGCCCATTTGGGTTGTGCTGCAGCAGCAGCAACCACCGCATCCCTGGCGTCTTTTCGTGTGGCATTTGCCACGTTTGCGAGAAACTCCCCATTAGCATCAACTACTGGATAAGACCTGCCAGATTCAGATCGCGGAAACGCTCCATTAATAAATAATTTTGCGGTTCGCTTAACTTCAATTGGATTAGTCATGACTGCTCGCTATCAAGTATGCCTCTAAACCGTGCCGACCACCCTCACGTCCGTAACCAGATTCTTTGTAGCCACCAAATGGACTTGTCGGGTCGAACTTATTGAAGGTATTTGCCCAAACCACACCAGCACGGAGTTTGCTAGCGACTTCCAAAATACGACTTCCTTTTTCAGTCCAGATGCCAGCACTTAGTCCATATGGTGTGTTGTTAGCTTTTGCGATCGCTTCATCTGGAGTTCGGAACGTGAGCACACTAAGCACAGGTCCGAAGATCTCTTCACGGGCGATTCGATGCGACTGTGACACATTTGTGAAAACTGTCGGTGGAAACCAGAAGCCATTAGTTGGAAGTTGGCACGAAGAGCTCCAGCGCTGTGCTCCTTCAGCCACACCGCTAGCTGCTAATTCTTCAATCTTGGCCAGTTGCGCAGCAGAGTTGATAGCTCCAACGTCTGTGTTCTTGTCTAACGGGTCACCCACACGGAGTAGATCGAGTCGCTGGTACAGCAATGACAACAACTCATCATGGATAGACTCTTGAACCAGCAA
>JBJOHY010000066.1:0-3093 GCA_046047475.1 Actinomycetota bacterium
GCGAGTCTCTTCTTTTGGCACCACAGGTTCACTAGTTACTTCTTCTTGTGGTGCTGGATCTTTTGGTTTTGGTTTTGGTTCTTTTGGCTTTGGTAGTGCCGGAAGCGCATAGCCAGCGGCAATGGATCGGTTAACACTGAAACCTTTAGTGAAACCTTCGTATTGATCCCCTGGACCATTAACGCCAGTAATCACGCCACCAAATTTGGCAATTAGGGATAAGTCATCTCGCATCGAACCAAAGATTGGATAACCAAGTGCGATAGATCTCGCAACGTTATAACCTTTATCAAATCCTTCGAACTGATCACCTTTACCGTTAACGCCAATAATGACTCCGCCAAACTGACTAATCAGCGTTAAATCATCTTGCAGGAATCGGCGCTCGGAGGTGCTGTTTTCATTAGTGGTATTTCGTGGCGCAGTGTTTTTTGGGGTAACACCTACCGCTGGGCTGATCAGGGCAAGCGAGATGGCAGCAGCGATTACTGCTGACTTAATCCCGCTAAATTTCATGGTGGTAGTTTGCCTGCTCTCCCTCACAACTAAGCCACTAATGTCTGATTTGTCCGATTAAATTCAGGTAGCCTTCAGCAAATTCCAAGAGATCAGGAGATTTCCCCTATATCGGACGGGGTTTTGCCTGAAAGCATCTCCTATTAATAAGGTGACTATATGGGGGTCAAACACAGTTCAGCGCCTATCGCGCAAAACTACTAGGCATCTAACTAGGCTTCGCCCGTGCTACTAAGTGACCGCGACATCAAAGCTGAGATTGCCCAAGGGCGAGTAAAACTTGAACCATATGACGAAAGCATGGTGCAGCCCAGCAGTATTGATGTAAGGCTTGATCGCTTCTATCGCACTTTTGAAAACCATCGCTATCCGTTCATTGATCCGGCAACTGAGCAGAGCGATCTCACTCGCCCATTTGAAACTGCGGCCGATGAAGCTTTCGTACTACATCCAGGTGAGTTTGTGCTCGCATCAACTTATGAAGTAATCACCCTTCCAGATGATGTGGCCGGCAGGCTTGAAGGAAAATCATCACTGGGTCGATTGGGACTATTAACCCATTCCACTGCTGGCTTTATTGATCCAGGTTTTTCTGGGCATGTGACGCTTGAGTTAAGCAACGTGGCAACACTGCCAATCAAACTTTGGCCTGGGATGAAAATCGGACAACTTTGCCTATTCCGGCTTTCTTCTCCAGCAGAACATCCATATGGCTCGGCAGTTTATGGTTCTAGATATCAAGGTCAACGTGGTCCAACGCCATCCAGATCACATTTAAATTTCCATCGAACCGAAATAAAAGAATAATCTGCACATTCGTGCAAGCGCTTTCCGCTACTGGCGTAATAAGAAATTATTCGCAAAGCGCACACAAATGTTAACTATTAGTCAGAAATAGGTCTATCTTTCCGCTATGGCGTCCCTTTGGGTGGGCGCTAAATTGCGTTTAGGGCGCAGTTGTGAATTAACACATTACTGATGTTTGTGGCAGACATCGAAAGGCCTGGGGTATGGATTGGCTCGATCGTCCCGCCGTGCAATTGGCAGCATAAGAAAGCTGCCTAGCGGTAGATTCTCCGCTTCGGTTAATAAGTACGGGTATCGCATCCCAGCACCGCATACATTTGAAAACTATGACGATGCAGATGAATGGTGCTATCAAGTTGCTAAAAAACTCTGGCGGTTAAAACACACCCCAAATGCCCACTTAAAGCTGGCGGAACCTAGGTTTATGACGCAGCAAGAAATGGCTAATTCAAACGGAATTACGCTGGATTCCTTTGGCAGAACTTGGCTTAAGAACAACACCACACTTAGAGATCGCACTCGATATGACTATCAGCGCATCTTAGATAAATGGCTGCAAATCAAAGTAAATGGCCGGGTCTTCTCCACCTTTCAGATGAACAAAATTGATAACGTTCTAATTCGCAGCTGGATTGATGAAGTAACAAAAGTTGCATCGCCTTCAACTGCGGATTACTCCTATCGGGTGCTGCGTGCTATTTTGAATGAAGCAGCATCTCAAGGAATCATTCATCGCGCACCGGCTCCAATTAAAAAGAAACAGCAGATCCTTAACACAAGACCAATAATTGATATCAATCAACTGTTGGCGTTAGCTGATTTAGTTCCGCTGGAATTTGCGCTATCTATCTTTATTGCTGGAATTTGTGGTCTTCGATCAGGTGAAATTTTTGGCTTAAGGCGCCGAGATATTGATCTTGATAATCAAACCATTACAGTGCAACAAGCAATTGTTTCGGTTCCTGGCAAAGGCACCATTATTGGTCCGCCTAAAACTAAATCTTCAGTTCGAACAATCTCTTATCCGCAGTTTCTGCACCCAAAAATTGAAGTTCATCTAGCGCACTTTACTGAATCTGGATCTGATGCCCTGGTCTTTACCACCGAAGAAGGAAAGCCAGTCACAGTTGAAGATCGAAGAAAATGGTGGGACGAAGCTAGAGAAAAAGCCGGTCTTGCGGAGCTGCATTTTCATGACCTCAGACACCTAGCCGCCACATTGGCCGCCCAACATGGCGCATCTCTGGCTGAGCTACAAGCGCGAATGGGTCATTCCACTGTTGGGGCAGCAATGCGATACCAGCATGCCACGCTCACTCGAGACAAAGCAGTTAGTGAAAACATCAATCAGAGCCTAAAGAAACTGGGATAACTGCAACTGATTTAGCGTGCAATAAAGCGTAATAGAACCAACTCTGGCGTAATTAAGTGCTTTTTATTTCAACTACTTTTTAAAAAACCCATTGATATCAACTATTTACTCACATTTCCCCACTGATCGCAAGTTTCAAACAACTTATTCCAACTCATTGACTACGAACTGGAGATCTCCATAGGTCTCCAACTGAGTCTCTTGCTTGGGATTCGGGGGATTTCACTAGCTGGCATAGCCAACTAGACGGACGGATCCGCCGGAACTCCCGAAAACACAACTAAGAGATTTAGTTAAAAACATTATTTCGAAAGGAAATAAATGTCTATAAAGACATCTAAGCGCATTGCGCTAGGAGTCATTGCATCTTTGGTGTTTGCACCATTTGCTGCAATTGC
>JBJOHY010000067.1:0-2813 GCA_046047475.1 Actinomycetota bacterium
CAACACAAGCTGCCACTTGTTCGCCAGTTAATTGAAGCGTTATTCCTAGTGCCTCTAGCACATCTGCTGATCCAGATTTGCTGCTAGCAGCGCGATTCCCATGTTTTACAACGGTAGCGCCAGCTGCTGCTGCAATGATTGCAGCAGTTGAAGAAATATTTACCGAGCCAGATTGATCGCCACCAGTGCCAACAATGTCTAAACTAACTTCACCTAATTCGATCCGATCGGTTCGCTCCAGCATTGCCGAAACAAAACCAATTACCTCACTACTAGATTCACCCTTAGCTCTTAGAGCCAGAATAATCTGTTTAACTTGTTGCGGATCCAATGATCCAGACATGATCTGACCCATTAACCATGCTGCGGTAGTTTGATCAAGATTTTCGCCTGATTCAACTTGCTGGATCAGCTCAATTAGCTGCATGAACTTCAACTAGAGATTGCAGTTTTCTTGCGTAGCAATACGGCGGCAGTTTCAGCGAGCACAAATGGATCAAGCGGCTTTGGTACCACTGCTTCTGCCTTAGACCAAGTAGCGAGCCACGCATCCTGGGCACGAGCAATCACAGCCAAAAATGGTGGGCAATTAAAAAGCTCATCTTTTGCCTGGCGGGCAATCCCAAGTCCTCCGGCCGGGGTGGCGTCGCCATCCACGATCACCAGATCAAATCGCTCTTTTTCTAGTCGCTGCCAAATCATCGGGGCGGTTGCCACCTCAGTTAGAGCCACCTCTGGCAGGTCGGCTGCGGGCCGCTTGCCCAGGGCAGCTGCAACGTTCTTGCGAAACGTTGCATCATGGCTGTAGACCAAAACGTCCAATTTATTGCTCGTTTGCTCCATTTTCAGCCTCTCTGGCAGTCAGTTCGCCAAAATATTACTTTGCCTCGCTCCGGCTAAGCCTAACTTGCGGTGTTAAATTTCTAACAATCCGCGCCTAATCCCCTGGCTATTCGCCTCACAATAAGCATCTAATGGCAAGATACCCCAATGGCAACCATGACCCCAGCACACACCGTTCACCCAAACCGCCCCTCTAAGGTGGCAGTTGGCACCGTCGTTTGGCTCGCTAGTGAGTTGATGTTTTTCGCTGGCCTGTTTGCGATGTTCTTCACCGCGCGATCAGTTAGTCCGGAGTTATGGGCAGAGCGAGTGGAGTTACTGAATGTGCCATTTGCTGCGTTCAACACCACAATCTTGGTGCTCTCTTCGGTAACTGCGCAATTAGGTGTCTTTGCGGCAGAGCGTGGCGATGTAAAACTTTTTAGACGCTGGACAGTTATCACTTTCATGATGGGTTCTTACTTCGTTGCCGGTCAGGTTTATGAATATGCCGAATTAGTTCATTACGGCTTACTAATTTCTTCAGATCCTTATGGCTCGATGTTTTACGTCACAACAGGATTTCATGCGCTTCACGTAACTGGCGGTCTGATTGCATTTCTTTATGTTCTGTTGCGCAGTTATCAAACTCGTAGATTCACTCATGGTCAGGTAACTTCAGCTGTAGTTGCCTCATATTACTGGCACTTTGTGGATGTAGTTTGGATCGCTTTATTCGCAGCAATTTATATTTTGAAATAATTGAGAGGAACTTGTGACTACCCGATCTGGCACGTTACGGATAACTAAATATCGCAAACACCCAGCAGCAATATTTGTTGCGTTACTGGTTGGATTAATCGTGACCAGTGGGGTGTATTCGGTAGGTGCTACCGCCGCGAATCAGATCTCCAAGAGCAATCTTGATGCTGCAGCAATCATGAATGATCCAGCAAGTATTGATGCTGGCAAGCGATTGTTTGCAACTGGTTGCGCAACTTGTCACGGTCTAAATGCGCAAGGCGCATCAGATGGTCCAACGTTAATTGGAGTTGGTGCCGCTTCAGTTCATTTTCAAGTTTCTACCGGTCGTATGCCAATGGCAGCACCAGGTGCGCAGGTAATGCGCAAAAAACCGGTTTACACCGAAGAGCAAACGTTGCAGTTAGCAGCTTATGTCGCATCACTCAGTCCAGGTCCAGCAATTCCTAGTGCGTCGCAACTTAACTGGGCTGGTGCAGATCTAGCTAAAGGTGGCGAGTTGTTCCGCGCCAATTGCGCGCAATGCCATTCTTTCTCAGGTCGCGGTGGTGCGCTAACTGAAGGTAAATATGCGCCAACCTTGATGCTAGCAACGCCACAACAAATTTACGAAGCAATGATTACAGGTCCACAGGCTATGCCAATTTTTAATGACCAGACGTTGAATCCAGAAGAAAAGCAAGCGGTGCTGGCATACATTGAATATCTCAAGGATTCACCAAATCCAGGCGGGCTAGAACTAGGTCGATACGGCCCGGTCACCGAGGGATTGTTTTTATGGACAGTTGGTATTGGAGCCCTATTAATGGTTGCAATTTGGATCGGAGTTAAAGCCAAGTGAGTAATATCGAGAATCACGAAACCGGTAACGAAGTAGTTCCAGTAGCGCAAACAAATACTGAGGTAAATCTGCCAAAGACAGAATTACCAGTGCATGTACTTCGTCGTGCTGATGTTGATCCAATTGCTGCCGCTCGCGCGGAGCGACAAGTAGCAATCATGTTCCTACTTTCGGCATTGTTCACCGTCTTAGCGACGGTAGCATTCTTTGCAATCCCGGTTGATCGCTTTATCCGCGTTCCAGGTCCAGGCGTCACCCAGGCTTCTAACTTTGTGCTTGGTATAACGTTAGGGCTCGCAATATTTTTAATTGGTGCTGGTGCAATTCATTGGGCTCGAAAGTTAATGCCTGATGATGAAGTAGTGCGATCCCGTCACGGCTACTCCTC
>JBJOHY010000068.1:0-6793 GCA_046047475.1 Actinomycetota bacterium
CAAATCCCGGCGATGCGGTAATTATTCGAACTGGTTGGGGTAAGCATTTCAGCGTTGATGCTAAAACTTATATTGGACACGATTCTGGTGTGCCAGGTCCTGATGAATCTGCCGGCAATTGGTTAGCGGAACGCAAAATTGTGGTGACTGGATCAGACACCACGGCGTTCGAACATATTGCACCGGGCAAAGGACATAGCGTGTTGCCAGTGCATCGAATTTTGTTAGTTGATGCCGGAATTCACATTATTGAGCATATGAATCTTGAAGATGCGGCCGCAAATAATTTAACTGAGTTCATGTTTGTGTTAGCGCCGCTAAAGATTCTAGGTGGCACCGGATCACCTGTTCGTCCGCTGGCGGTGATCTAATGCCAACTATTGCTGAGCAGTTAGGTGAAGTTGGCTATCAGATTACCCAAAAAGGACTATCCCCCGAACTTCGTCGGGAAGCCGCCAGACGGGTGTTAGATGTAATTGGTAACTCGTTAGCTGCAACTAATCAACCAGCAACGCAAGCGGTAAAGAAAGTAGTTACCGCTTGGGCTGGACCTAATGAAGCAGTTGGCATTGGGGCGGCAGCAATGCCAAGCGCAGCTGCTGCATTGCTCAACGGCACGCTTGCGCATGCGATGGATTTTGATGATACGCATCTGCCGTCAGTGCTTCATCCCAGCGCTTCAGTTGTGCCAGCAGCGCTCGCAGTTGGGGCAAAAGTTGGCGCTCCAGCAACTGCGGTGATGGATGCAATTGCATTTGGCATTGAAGTTACTTGTCGCTTAGGAATGGCTGGATACGATCGAGAGTTGGGTAACTCCGTTTTCTTTGAGCGTGGCCTGCACGCAACTTCTATTTGCGGCACGTTAGGTGCTGCCGCAGCAGCAGCGATGATTCTTAAATTAGACGCGGCGGGAATTTCATCAGCGATTGGTATCGCTTCTAGTATGGGAGCTGGCTTACTCGAAGCAAATCGAACTGGCGGAACCGTGAAGCGAATGCATTGTGGTTGGGCAGCGCATGGTGGCGTAGTGGCGGCTGAACTTGCGGATGCCGGAATTACCGGTCCGCCAACTGTGATTGAAGGCCGATTCGGTTTTATGCAAGCTTATTGTGGCGATCAAGTTAATTTAAGTGAGATTACCGATGGCTTAGGTGAAACTTGGGTGTTGCCTGGTTTGTTTTTTAAGCCTTACCCATGTAATCACTTTACCCATGCTGGTATTGATGCTGCCCGAAAGATGAAAGCAGCTGGCATCTCGCCAATTCAGATTGAATCTCTTGAACTTGGTGTACCCACCCCAGTAATGCGAACAATTGCTGAACCACGCGAAGCAAAAATCAAACCTGAATCTGGTTATCACGCAGCATTTAGCGGACCGTTCACGGTCGCCGCAGCTTTCTACCGGGAACATGGTTTGGGTTTGTTCCATGAAGATTTTGAAAATGAGACAGCAGCAGATCCTGAGATTTTGCAATTAGCCGCAAAAGTAAATGTAGTAAGTGATGCTGAATGCGATGCAATTTTTCCACATCAGTTTCCAGCAGTGCTAACCGCGAAGTTAGTTGATGGCACGACGGTAACCGAAAAAGTATTAGTAAATCGGGGTGGACCTGATAATCCGCTAACTGATGATGAGTTAGCGCACAAGTTCGAATTGAACGCTAACTCGGCGCTTTCAGCCGAAACCGCCAAGCGGGTGTCAGCAACCGTATTTGGTTTTGCCGACGACAGCGCCTCACTTGCCGATCTAACCGAATTGCTGCGTGCGGTCCACTAAGCACTCGAATCGTTGCGGTTGCTAACTCGCGGCGCAATGCCCTAGCGTTGAGCAATACCCCTAAGTAAGGAGATAGGCAGATGACCACCTACGACTTGATTATCACTAACGCTCAGGTAGTGCAGCATGATCAGGCAAAACCACAATCGGTGGATATCGGAATTAGTGGCGGCAAGATCAGCAAACTGCAAGCAGGACTTAACCCAGCTGATGCCAAGCGAGTATTTGATGCTGGCGGCAAGTTGGCATTTCCTGGCGTAGTTGATGCCCATCAGCATTGGGGTATCTATAACCCACTGGGTGAAGATGCCAGCTCGGAAAGCCAAGCTTGTGCGCAAGGTGGAGTAACTACCGCAATCTCCTATATGCGAACTGGCCACTACTACATGAACAAAGGTGGTTCATATTTAGATCTTTATCCAGAGGTATTGGATATCACAAAAAACAAAGCATATGTTGATTATGCCTATCACTTAGCTCCGCTAAGTGCACAGCATCTAACTGAGATTCCTGAACTAATTACTAAGCATGGCGTAAGTTCGTTCAAGATCTTTATGTTCTACGGCAGCTATGGTCTGCACGGCCGCTCCTCTTCCCAAAACGAGTTCTTGATGATTCCAGAGGATGAGCGCTATGACGTCGCCCACTTTGAGTTTGTTATGCGTGCTATCCAAAAAGCTCGCGTAGAGCTACCAGAGTTAGCTGACAGCATCTCGCTTTCGCTGCACTGCGAAACTGCTGAGATCATGACCGCATACACCAAGATGGTCGAAGAATCTGGTAGACCTCGTGACCTTGAGGCTTATCACCTATCTCGACCGCCTCATTCTGAAGGTCTAGCCATCACTATTGCTTCTTATTTAGCACATGAAACAGAATTACCAAACATCAATCTGCTTCACTTAACGTCATTTAAAGCAATTGATGCAGCAATGCGAATGACTGAAGCATTCCCTCATGTGAATTTCCGACGTGAAGTCACAATTGGCCACTTACTTGCTGATATCAAAAACTCCAAAGGAATTGGTGGCAAAGTAAATCCGCCACTGCGACCTAGAGAAGATGTGGAAGCACTGTGGGAACATTTGATTGCTGGCAATGTTGATTGGGTGGTCAGTGATCATGCTTGCTGTAAAGAAGAGCTTAAGTTTGGTACGCCAAAAGACGATGTCTTTTTAGCTAAGTCTGGCTTTGGTGGCGCGGAGTATCTTTTGGCTGGATTGGTCAGCGAGAGCAAGACGCGCGATCTGAGTTATCAAAAGATAGCCCAACTTGCTTCTTGGAATCCGGCACAACGATTTGGACTTAAGAATAAAGGTGCAATTGCTGAAGGGTTTGATGCTGATATTGCAATTGTGGATCCAACCAAGTCTTACACCGTTACGGCAGCTGATTCCATGTCTACCCAGGAATACACTCCGTTTGAAGGATTCGAACTTGGTGCCAAGGTAACTAATACTTTCTTGCGCGGTGAAGAAATTTATGATGGCGCAAATGTCGTAGGTCAACCTGGCGGTCAGTATCAATTCCGACCAACTGCATAATTTAATTGCTTAAATAACTAAGCCCCCGCAGTACTTCTGCGGGGGCTTAGTTTTAAGACCTAACCATTAAATACGAATGGATATCGCTTAACTTCAATCGGCTCAGAGCCGCCAGGAATCTCCTGATACATCAACAAAAAGTCGATCTCATCACCAGCAACAAGATCATTGATCACTGTTGGGTCTTCATAAACAATGTTCTTGCTTAGATCATCAAAGTTGGCTTCCCAGCCAATATAGAAACCTTCGCAATCTGGATTTGTGGACTCAACACAAGAATCACCATTAGCGTCTTTGATAAACACCGAAACTGAGTTACCACTTAATTCCCAGCTGACCTCTACCGCAGTTTCAATGCCAGAACCTGAATCACTGGCAACCGCTTCATTAGTGGTAGTGGCATTGTCAGTAATTTCAGCGCTATCGCCGCTATCTGACGAACCGCACGCGGACAGCACTAGAAGTGCTACCAAAAGCAAACTTAATCTCTTCAGCACTTAAACCCGCTCCTTAACCGGCAGCTCATTTACTGCCTCACTGGAGGCAAAGAGTAATGCCCAAATGCCCTACCGGCACTATGCCCAGACTAGTTTCGACCCAGCTTTGGTAAGTGCCAATTTCGACGGATCGAAACTGACCTAAAGCCAAAGACCAATACGCCAGCTAAGACGCTTGCCCATTCGGCCGATACCCCAAGTTCTACCGCAATTACATAGCCAGCTGCGCCCAAGAAGGCAGAAGTGCCATTGGTCTCTCGGTGCAGCAGCGTTGGCTCTACCTGAGAGAGCACATCTCGAACTAGGCCACCCAGCACGCCACTGATTACTCCTAAAACAATTGCAGGAATGATGGCTTTGTCGTAGTCGAGGGCAAGAGCAACGCCAGCAATAGTTGCAATTGCAAGTCCCAATGAATCCAGTAATTGAATAAAGTTTCCAACTGGTTTAACCCACTTAAAGAAAATCGTAAGCAGCACTGCCAACACTATTACCAAAAGCAAAGTCGGTCGATCAATCCAGGCTGGATCAATATCTAAGATGATGTTTCGAAAGGTGCCGCCAGACAGGGCAGCAGCTGCTGCCACAAAAAGCAATCCGCCGTAATCCATATTTCGCATTGCCGCTACCCGAGCGCCAACCAGAGCAAAAGCAAAAGTAGAGAGGTGATCGAGCACCAAAATTAGATCAAATGACGGCATCTCAAGCATTCGCTCTCCTAACTTGCCGCTGCGAAATCACAATTCCCACTATTACCACTACTGCCCCAGCAAATTCATACCAATGCAATTTTTCTTGCAGTAAGAATACGCCCGCTACTGCTGCTACTACTGGCGTGAGATAGGTAACTGAACTTGCGATCGCGGCGCCCGCTATTGCAGTTACTCGGTAATGCACCACATATGCCAAGCCAGATCCCAAACCACCGAGCATCAGCGCTGAAGCGATGATGTGAACTGAGATATCCGCCTTGAGCTCGATGTTGATTAGAGCAAACGGTGCCATCTGAATCGCGCTGATTGCAATCTGCAGCGCCATTAAGGCAGTTGGTGAATAGTTGAGCGGGATGATGTGTTTTCGATAATAAGGAAGTGAAAACCCATAACCAGTTGCAGCCAAAAGAATTGCAACTACTCCAATGAGTTGACCTGATGCCATACCTTGCCAGACTCCCAGCAGCACCATTACGCCAAGAAAGCCAATCACTAGCCCAAAGATCTGGTTTCGTATCACCTTTTGTTCATGGAAAACAAAAATCACAAATAGAAGTGTGAAAAGTGGTGTAGCAGCATTAATCATGCTAGCCAGAATGCTAGAAACATAAACCTGACCAAAAGCAAATAAGAATCCTGGCATCGAATTCATCAAAATTGCAGTAAAGAACAACTTTCGCCATAGATGAAAGGGCAATTTCAGATTCATTGCGGCACTAATTGCTAACAAAATAATCGCACCAACGCTTAATCGAATCAGCGTAACTACAGTAGGGTGAAATGCAGTTAACAAGACTTCAATGAAGTAAAAGGACAGGCCCCAAATCACCGCTGCGGCTAAATAGCTAGGCAGCCAAGACTTGGTACTAATCTGATTGGGCATCGCACCAACCATAAAGTAAAAATACCTGGCCATCGGCTACCGCCACTTCCGCGGTGATTATTTCCAGGTCCACTTCGAGGTCAAATCTATACACCTCGGCGGAAATAGTTTGTCCACCAAGCAACCAATCTGCTGCGTTAGTTTCTTCGCCTATCCAATTTGGGACCAGCTTTAACGTTTCAACTCGCGGCAACCCACCAGTGACCTTGTCACCTAGAAAGGGTTGTTTGGCTAAGGCGCATTCCTGCAACGCGACTGGATCAAAGGCGCCCGGATAATTGTTGGCAATTACAAAATCAATACCAGCGGCAAAGCTTTCATCAAATGCGAAATCAATTTCTTGATAAAGCTTGGTCACTTGTGCCGCAATTTCTGTGATCTCAATCGGAGCTGGTGGCGGATCAACCGATTCAGCTGGTGATGAAGTTGATGAACAGCCTGCAACTGAAAAAACCAAAACCAAACTGAGTATTGCCCGCTGCAATTTTCACCTTATCTAGGTTGTGTAACTGCTACCTAGGATTAAGGATAGTAAGCAGCTGATCAAGCCGGATTGCAGAGGCTGGTAGTGACGATATGTCCCTAGAACTGGTAGCCAAACTCCTCAATCCAGTCTCGGTAAGTCGTCTCAACTAGATGTTTACTCTCGTCCGTGAATAGCACTCGATAGTCAGGATAATGCTGTAACCAGCTGCCTGCCTTAAGTTTTGGCAGGCTGGGTAAGCCAACTGGGTCCAGATCTAATCGGCGGATCACTTCAGTAATATCTGAATCTAACGATTCATATCTAACATAGAAATCCAGCGGATGCCCAGTTAGCAAGAACTTCTCTACGGCAGGCCGTTTAGTTTCCTTAATCATTTGCAGGAAACTCTCTCGCAAAACTGGCAAATCTGGTAATCGCTCCACTAGTTCTTTGGATTGTTTTCGCACTCTTGCTTCTACCCGATTATCTAGCCATGGCCGACGCCAAAAGAATTGCGAAACCGCTCTGGTAAATGGATTTCTAACATTCGCAAATTTGAAGTATTCCTGCCAAGTGTCTAGCCCAACATGCTCAATAACTCGCACCGCCGGCATATGGTTATAGAAGGTGTAGTTAGCGGCATCGCTACCGCGAGCACCGACGATCCCAACATCACTGATCTGTTCATCGCCGTAGTGAAGTTCTTCAGCCGTCTTGGTTGAAATATCTTCTGGGACGCACCAGCGTTGAAATAGCACTTCAGTGCTGGTGCCGGCGGTCTTTTTTGTCTTTAGGTATATGAATTTCTTTGTATGACTTAATAGCATTAAGCCAACCTAACAACATAGATTTAATTCACAAAATTACAAAACGGACATATACCGTATTTAGGAAATTTATTTTTCTTTTGCTG
>JBJOHY010000069.1:0-5243 GCA_046047475.1 Actinomycetota bacterium
TTGATCAGATTCGGCTCTGGCTAATTCAAATAGGGTTTCTAAATCATCAATTCGATTTCGCAATTTGGCCACGGCAGATATTTCATTACGAACTGCAGCCAACTTGCTAGTTACCTGCTGGGCACGGCTAGGTTCATTCCATAAATTCGGATCAGCTGCTTGCTCTTCTAGAAGCACCAATTCCTGATTCAATTTAGAAAGGTCTGTGACCTGCTCAATTCCACCTAATTTCTCGGCCAACTCAGCTAAGGCAGCGGTAATCTCATCGTTTTCCATAGGCGCAGGGTAGGCGATTTATGCCGATCCACGAACTAACTGGCCGCCTGAGCAAGTCGCTCTAAATAGGGGCGCCTCATTATCAATTACCTAGTTCAGGTCAGTATCGAGCAAAATACTAAGTTCTTGCTTTGTAGTTTCATATGCGGTGTGATGAATTCCGGTGATTCCAAGTGACGCCGCTGCTGTCACGTTAGGCAAGATATCGTCCACAAAAACTGCCTGCTGGCCAGGCACGTCAAGCTGAGCCAGGGTAAGTTCGTAAATTCTTGCCTCTGGTTTGCGCATCCCCACTTGACCGGAGATAACCACGACATCAAACATCTCATCCCAACCAGACCTGGGATACTCATTTCCCCAGGAATTAGATAGCAGCGCAGTTTGATAACCAAGCTTTCTAATCCGATACACCAAGCCGCGCATATCATCAGATTGCACAAAATGATCAAACATTCGCTGCAATAAACCTTGATGATTTATTTCATGATGCGCATGCTTAGTTAGCTCAGCTGCCAATCGCTCTTCAAAATGCGGTACTTCTAATTCGCCTCGCTCTAATGCATGAACTGGATTTAAGTGTGCCTCGAGCGCCCCGATTGGACCTAACCAATTACCCATTACTTTTTCAAATATCTGCTCATCTATCCCGTCAGATTTCATCCAGGCTGCCACCGCATGATTTACTGGTTGAGTTAGCACGCCGCCCCAGTCCAAAATCACGGTATTGATCTGCATCACTGGCACAGCCTATGGAGTATTCCCCTATTTCGTGCGCTTAATCTAGATTGCTCTAAAGTTTCACCATGCCAACCCTTGAGGACATCTACGCCGCGCTAAGCACTGTTCACGATCCCGAAATTCACCGACCACTCACCGAGCTAAATATGGTGGCTGGTGTCAATTTAGCTAATAACACCGTAAAGCTAGATATCAAGCTAACCGTTGCTGGCTGTCCGATGCGAGACGAAATTACGTCACGAATTAATAATGCAATTTCAAAGTTAGATGAGACTTTAACTACTGAGATTAGTTTTTCAGTGATGACTGATGAAGAACGAGCAGCGCTTCGCAACCAACTTAAAGGTGGGGTTGAGCGCGAAAATCCATTTAATCGCAGTGATTCAATGACGAAAGTAATTGCAATTGCGTCCGGCAAAGGCGGTGTTGGCAAATCCAGCGTGACCGCAAATCTTGCCGTTGCGCTGACTCAACTCGGTCGACAAGTCGGTGTGATTGATGCGGACATTTATGGTCATTCGATTCCAAGATTATTAAATGCCCCAGGTGCGCCAACTATGGTGGAAGGAATGATGATGCCGCCACAAGGTTATGGCATCAAAGTCATCTCGACCCTGCCCTTTAAGCGCGGCGGCGTAACTGAGCCGGTTGCGTTTCGCGGACCCATGCTGCACAAGATGCTGGATCAATTCCTCTGTGATGTTTGGTGGGGCGATCTAGATTTTCTGCTAATTGATCTGCCACCTGGAACTGGCGATGTTGCAATCTCCACCGCTCATTTAGTACCTAGCTCTGAAGTTATCGTGGTAACTAGCGGCCATGAAGCTGCCGCGGAAGTTGCGGTTCGAGCAGGCGTGCTGGCGCATCACTTAAATCAGCGTGTGATTGGTGTGATTGAAAATCTCAGCGGCCTTAGCTGTCCACACTGTAATGAAATTATTGATGTGTTCGGTCGCGGCGCTGGCTTAGAGTTAGCAAAGCAGTTATATGCCCAGACGAATACTGATATTCAAGTGCTAGGTGAGATACCTATTGATCCCAATGTTCGTAAAGCCGGTGATAATGGAGTTCCGATTGTGATTGCAGAGCCAACTTCAGCTAGCGCAACTGCGATTATGGAAATCGCCAAGAAATTAGCGAGCACGCCACGTGGCTTGCTCGGAAAATCCTTAACGGTTTCGCCAGTTTAAGTTATATCGTCAGTTCGACGGCCTTTAGTGTCATCTAACTCAGTTAACTTGGCGATCTCTTTAACTTCATCAAGTCCTAAATCTGAGACATTGACTGCTTCTTTAATCTCATTGCGGGCTTTATCAACATAGCGTTTTAAATCCCGAACGCCTCGAGCTGCTTTAGCGGCATAATGTGGCAATCGATCTGGTCCGATTACTAGCAAGCCAACCACTGCTATTGCCAGCATCTCACCAAAACCGATGTCAAACACTTAGTCCACCTGTCTGGCTAGCGTTGCTTGCACAGTGCGCTGCTGGCCATTCTCTTTCTGAATCCTAAGTTCAATTGTCTCACCTGGCGCATTTGCTCTAATTGCCACTACCAACTCAGTTGACCCATTAATGCTTCGACCATTTATCGCAAGCACCAAATCGCCCGCTTCTAGGCCAGCGACATCAGCAGGTCCGCCAGCCGTGATATCGCTTAACCGAGCACCTGGACCGGAGTAGTTCAGATCAACCATCACTCCCAAGATTGGGGTGGAACTCGTTCCAGTTTGAATAATCTCTTGTGCAATTCGTCTTGCGGCATTAATTGGGATTGCAAAACCTAGGCCAATGGATCCAGTGGTGGAACCACCTAACGTTGCAATCGCACTGTTTACGCCAATAGCAAACCCATTGCTATCTACTAGCGGGCCGCCAGAATTTCCAGGATTAATTGCTGCATCAGTTTGAATCGCATTAATAAATGCAGTATCGCCAGATCCACCAGCAGTTACTGGTCGATCAAAAGCGGAAACAATTCCAGAGGTCACTGTGCCGCTTAGCCCAAGCGGACTGCCAATCGCAATTACTGGTTCACCAACCACAACTTTATCGGAATCGCCAAGTGGCATAGTTGGCAAATTAGTTGCATTTACTTTAATAACTGCTAGATCAAAACCGGGATTGCGACCAACAATTCGACCCGCATATTCACTGCCATCTTGAAAATAAACTTTCACTTCACCGCCCCCGGCAGCAGGTGCAATGACATGGTTATTAGTCAGGATGTAACCAGAGGAATCAATCACAAAGCCAGAACCAGTTGCATTTTGTTGGCCAGTAACCTCTAGTGAAACTACCGTCGGCAGCACAGTTTCAGCAATTGCAGCCACTGAAGTGGGTTCAATTGCCGAATCTTCCGTGACAAAGGTGGGTAGCGTTACGGTGCTTGAAGTGCCCGGGTTGCCATCGAGCAGATCAGCGCCGAGGTTGCCCAACACCCCACCAAGCAGGCCAACCAGCAGCGCTAACACCAGCAATCGCCTTGCGGGAGCGGCTTTTGGTGGTTGCTCGTTAGGGAAAAGTGGTGGCAGGACTGGCTCTTCTCGCAGCCATGGTGAGCGCAACTGAGTACTCATGTTTCCTTCCGTAACCTGGTCGAGTATCTTTCCATTAGGTGGGAGATCTCACCTGTTCAAGCCGCCCCAAGGAGGGAAGATGGCCGACCGGACCTCCGGCGAAGATGATTTCTTCCGTAGTTCAGAAATTCCTGTGAAAACTCGAATAGAAACCTTTGCTGCTGAACCAGCTGCCCTATCCGCTGCTCGCGAAGTTGCAACCGAGCTTGGTGCCGCTGCAATCTCGGCTGGGGTGGGCAATCTACTTCGAACCATGGCAAGCGCGATTAATGCTAATCACATAATTGATGTTGGCACTGGCGTTGGCGTAAGTGCCGGCTGGCTGTCATTGGGGCTGAGCGATGCGGGCACGATTACCTCTATTGATTTAGAGTCGGAATACCAGCAAACTGCAAAAGAATTACTAGCTGAATTAGATCTAGCTGCACCTCGGCTGCGATTGTTGGCTGGCCGAGCAAACCAAGTGTTACCTAAACTTACTGATGCTGGCTATGACTTCATCTTTGTTGATATCACTCAATTTGATGCGCCAGCGTTGCTGGCCGATGCCGAGCGACTGTTGAGCAAGGGCGGCATCTTGGTAGTTAATGGTGCGATGGTGAACGGCGAGAATGCTGCTGCTGAACTGACTGAATTGATCCGAGAGAGCAAAGAGTTTGTTGCCGCGTTAGTTCCGCTAGGCCAGGGCTTAGTTGTGGCAACTAGGCTTTAGGAGCAGTTGCGGCGATCAAGATCTCGCCCAACTCCTGCGCCTCAGCGGCGTTTAGCTCAACGACCAACCGGCCGCCCCCTTCAAGCGGGATTCGCATCACATAATGACGTGCTTCTTTGGTGCATTCCATTGGACCATCGCCAGTTCTTGGCTTCATTGCTGCCATTGGTGCACCCCTTCCGAACCAGCCAGAAATGGCTGAATTAGAGGCTTATTATCGCGCAAGCGCTAACAGCCAGGTCGGTCAGTCCCCAGTTAGAGGCTTTTGGCCAACTTTCGCAGCGAATACCAAACCCCAAGGGTGAATCCAGGACGAATCAACCACCAAGCAATCCGGCCAAACCAGCCAAATGGGATCTCCACCCGCTCAAACCAATCGAATCGGGTTTTTCCAGCCGAGATCTCGGTCAGCTCAAATCTGCCCTCGCCACGGAACACTTTGCCAGTGTGTAGGACTTCGACTAGTCGCGGCGGCTCTA
The DNA here is from genome assembly GCA_046047475.1 of Actinomycetota bacterium. GTDB lineage: Bacteria > Actinomycetota > Actinomycetes > S36-B12 > UBA5976 > AcAMD-5. Next base: position 4,784 of record JBJOHY010000069.1, read on the forward strand.
GTTTTGTGATCGTCATCGTGTCTACAAAACCAAGTTTGCCAATACCAGTGAATGCGGAGATCTCAGATCCAATCGAGCTGCCATCACCTGCTGATAACCAAACTTTGGTGCCAATCATCCAATCTGATTGTGCCGACCAATTAGTTATTGCCGCATAAGCGGAAACTAAATTGGTTGGTAACTCAACTGTTAAGGAGACATCAGAGGTTTGCATTACAACTCCGATTCCACAATTTCTTCGTCAGTAGTAATCGCATGTTGTGGCGATGCTAACTCTAATTCGATTAACTCCAGCGCCTGTGAAATTTCCGTTGCCCAAGTAACACAATTTGCTGCATCATAAGTGATAAAGCCAGCTGCAGTTATCTCAGTTAACCACTGTCGCATTGGTTCATACATGCCATCTGGGTCTAGTACTACTACTGGCTTGACGTGCATGTCTAGTGATTTTGCTACCCAG